>NZ_JBYTEM010000016.1:0-75283 GCF_058789735.1 Rhodanobacter sp. FW106-PBR-R2A-1-15
CAAGAGGCTCATGGAAAACCATGAGCCTCTTGGGTCGTTCCCGTCGCGTCAATACCTTAACTGACTGGCATTAGGCCATGCCGGGCCTTTCCGTTTTCACGGCCATGCCGGCTTGGCGCTCAATGTGCGGGCATGCGCGTGGGTAGTTCCGCGCCGCTGCCGTGGTGCAGCGCGTGCGCGCCGAGCTGGTCGAAGCGCGCCTTGTCGATCTTGCGGACCGACTGAATCGCGCACGGCGACTGGTAGCGCGAATGCACGGTCTCGCCCACTTCACCGCAGATGCGGCCGCGATTGACGACGGTGTTGGACGGGTTGGCCCGGAAGATCAGCCCTGGCGGCGGCGTACCCAGGCGCGGACAATCGTTCTGCAATGTCACCAGGTAGCGTTTCGGGCCGGTGCGCACGATGGCGGTGCGGGCGTCGACGATATGCCACTCGTTGATCTGCGTGGTGTCGATGCAGTCGGCGGCCGGCAGCGGCGAGCGCGCCGGCACCGCCTCGGCAGCGTACGCGGCACCGCTGCCGGCAACGAGCGCGAGCAGCAGGGAGGGGAGGGGCGTTTTCATCGGCGTTACCTCGTCCGTTCGTATGCGTGCGTGCCGTGATGCGGTGGCGCGGTTGCATGCCGGTATCCGGCAGGGCGGCTGCAAAGTATCTGCCACCTGGGTATCACGATAAGTGAACGGTTGAGGCGGCATGCTGGCGGTCATGCATTGCAGCACTCCAGTATCCGGCACCCCAGCTCATGCGGCCACTCCGATGGCCACCGGCGGCAAGTCCCCATGACGACCGGGCACACGTGCGCCGTTGCAGGCATCGCCGCCCGATTCCTGCAGTTGCGGCAGCGAACGCTTGAACTCTGTGCCGGCCTCAGCGCCGAGGACCTGCAACTGCAGTCGATGCCCGACGCCAGTCCCGGCAAGTGGCACCTGGCGCATACCAGCTGGTTCTTCGAGCAGTTCGTGCTGGGCCGCGACCCGGCGTACCGGCCGCGCGATCCGGCCTGGCATTACCTGTTCAATTCCTACTACCAGTCGGTTGGCCCGATGCATGCGCGGCCGCAGCGCGGCCTGCTGTCGCGGCCGTCGCTGGACGAGGTGCGCGATTACCGTCGCCGCATCGACGACGCCGTGGCCGAGCTGCTCGACCGCGGCGACGACGCGGAGGCGCCCGGGCTGGTCGAGCTGGGTCTGCAGCATGAGCAGCAGCACCAGGAGCTGCTGCTGACCGACATCAAGCATGCGTTCTGGTGCAATCCGCTGCAGCCGGCGTATCGCGCGCCGATCGCCGCGCCGGCGGACGCCAAGGCGGTGCCGCTGCAGTTCGTCGCGGGCCGCGAGGGCATCGCCGAGATCGGCCATCGCGGCGAGGGTTTCGCGTTCGACAACGAGACCCCGCGCCACCGCACCCTGCTGCAGCCGCACGCGCTGGCCAACCGACTGGTGACCAATGCCGAGTACCTGGCCTTCGTGCGCGAAGGCGGCTACCGCGAACCCGGCCTGTGGCTGTCCGACGGCTGGGCCACGCTGCAGCGCGAGGGCTGGCAGCATCCGCTCTACTGGCAGGACGACCTGGCCAGCGAGTTCACCCTGGCCGGCGTGCGTGCGCTCGACCCGTACGAGCCGGTGTGCCACCTCAGCTATTACGAAGCCGAGGCGTTTGCGCACTGGGCCGGCGCGCGGCTGCCTACCGAGGCGGAGTGGGAGTCGGCGGCGCAGGGCGTCACGATCGACGGCAACTTGCAGGACGCGCAGCGCTTCCAGCCGCGTGCGGCCGGCGCCTGCAGCGGCCTGCAGCAGCTTTACGGCGACGTGTGGGAATGGACCGCCTCGCCCTACATCGGCTACCCGGGCTTCCGCCCGCTGCCCGGTTCGCTGGGCGAGTACAACGGCAAGTTCATGTGCGGCCAGTGGGTGTTGCGCGGCGGTTCCTGCGCCACCCCGCGCGACCACATCCGCGCCACCTACCGCAATTTCTTTCCACCCCAGGCCCGGTGGCAATTCGCCGGGCTGCGATTGGGACAGGACCGATGAGCAGTGTGCAACCCTTTGGCCTCAGCGACGACGACCGTCGCCCGCCGTCGAGCGATCTGCTGGAAGTCGTCCAGCGCGGCCTCGGCGCCCGCCCCAAGCGGCTGCCGTCGTGGCTGTTCTACGACGAGCGCGGCTCGGCGTTGTTCGAGCGCATCTGCGAGCAGCCGGAGTATTACCTCACGCGCTGCGAGATCGCGCTGATGGACGAGCATGCTGCCGAGATTGCCGACGCGCTGGGCAGCGGCGTGCGGCTGGTCGAATACGGCAGCGGCAATGCGCACAAGACCCGCATGTTGCTGCAGCACCTGCATGCGCCGGTGGCCTACGTGCCGGTGGAGATTTCGCCCGAGCCGCTGCGGCAGAGCGTCGAGCGGCTGGCGACGGCGTTCCCGCAGCTGCCGCTGCAGCCGTTGTGCGCGGATTTCAGCAAGCCGCTGCGGCTGCCGATTCCGCCGCGCGCGCCGCGGCGCACCGTGCTGTACTTCCCCGGTTCCACCATCGGCAATTTCGAGAACCGCGAAGCCGCCGTGCTGCTGCGCA
The DNA here is from genome assembly GCF_058789735.1 of Rhodanobacter sp. FW106-PBR-R2A-1-15. NCBI lineage: Bacteria > Pseudomonadati > Pseudomonadota > Gammaproteobacteria > Lysobacterales > Rhodanobacteraceae > Rhodanobacter > Rhodanobacter sp. FW106-PBR-R2A-1-15. The sequence continues at coordinate 2,574 of NZ_JBYTEM010000016.1, forward strand.
AGATGCGCAACGAGATGGGCGACGGCGGCGGCATCCTGATCGGGGTGGACCTGAAGAAGGATCCGGCACTGATCGAGGCGGCCTACAACGACCGCGCCGGCGTCACCGCCGAGTTCACCCTGAACATGCTGGCGCGGCTGAACCGCGAGATCGGCAGCAACTTCGAGCTGTCCGCGTTCGCCCACCGCGCGCACTACAACCCAATGGCCGGGCGCGTCGAGACGCACCTGGTCAGCCGCCGCGAGCAGCAGGTCAAAGTCGGCCGCGTGAGCGTGCCGTTCCGCGCCGACGAGGCGATCCAGGTCGAGTACAGCTGCAAATATTCGCCGGAGGACTTCGCCGCGCTGGCCGGCCGCGCCGGGCTGGCCGTGCAGCAAGTGTGGACCGACCCGCAAAGGATGTTCAGCGTGCAGTACCTGGTGCGCGCCGGCATGTCGGTGTGACGCCGCGACCGCTTGCTGCCGCTTCCTTGTGTAGGGCGGGCACCGCCCGCCGGCTTTCGATTCCGTGACGCAGCAGCGGCGGACAGTGTCCGCCGTGCGAAGCCGCAGAGACGCACGTCATCAGTGGATGCCGTACAACGCCCTCACGTCGGCGGTCAGCGCGGCCTGGCTGTCGGCCCGCGCGTAGAACATGTGGCCGCCGGGATAGTTCTTCACCTGCACGCGGGTCGGGTCGCCCATCGCCGGCATTTGGTCGACGATCAGCACTGAGGCCATGAACGGGCATGACAGGTCGTCCCAGCCGTGGGTGATCAGCACGCGCAGGCCCGGGTCATTGGCGACCGCCTCGCGCAGCTGCGACACCGAACCCTTGTCGGCGTCCTCGTCCTCGTGCCACAGCTTGTTCACCTCGTAGCTGAGCGCGTTGTAGCGGCCGCTGTATTTCCAGCCCACGACCCGAGTGACGAAATCGACCATCGCGCTGGTGGTGGGCGCGATGATGCCGTTGAGGATCGGGTCGCCGGTTTGCTGGTGCGGCGCGTAGGGGAACGGATCCCAGGCGGTGACGTTGGAGTCGTAGCGGCTGCCCAGCTTGCCTTCGGCGCGGTACACCTCGCGCAGGTAGGCCTGGGTCTCGATGCGGCCGCCGGAGCGCTTCACGAACAGCGGGTCGAGCCCGGTCAGCTCGGTGACCTTTTTCACCACGCGCTCGGTGGCCTGCGGGTCGGAGCGGCCGCGCATCAGGTCGCTGGCGTATTCGCCGCGGGTGTACTCGACGATCGGCGCCATCGCTTCGGCGCTGAGCTTGTGCTCGCGCTCCAGGTGCGCCGCGGCGATCGAGGGCAGGGTGAGCATCCACGGCAGCGGCGACACGTTCTCGTCGTGGTAGGCCGCCGGGTCGAGGTAGGGCGACAGCAGCACCACGCCCTTCATCGCCACGCCGAGCCGGGTCTGCAGGTACTCGGTGATGCGTGGGCCGCGGAAGCCGCCGTAGCTCTCGCCGACCAGGTACTTGCGCGAACCCATGCGACCGTTCTTGACCAGCCAGTCGTAGACGATGCGCGACAGGTACTTGATGTCGTTGTCGGTGCTGTAGAACTGCTTGGCGGCTTCCTTGTCGTCGATCAGCGCGCGGCTGTAGCCGGTGCCGACGGGGTCGATGAACACCAGGTCGGTGAAGCCCAGCCAGGTGCCGGGGTTGTCGTGCAGCGTGGCCGGGTCGGACGGGCTGTCGCCCTCGACGCCGAAGTTCACCTTCTTCGGCCCGATCGCACCGAGGTTCAAGTACACCGACGCGGCGCCTGGGCCGCCATTCAGCGCGAACGTCACCGGGCGGTCCTTGCCAGTCATGGTGTAGGCGGTGAACACCACTTCGCCGGTGGTCTTGCCCTTCTCGTCGCGCACCGGCAGCGAGCCGACGGTGACCGTGTACTTGAGCGTCTTGCCGTCCACCGTGGCCGATTGCGTCACGTGCGCATCGGCCGGCAGCGGCGGCAGCTGGAAGCCATCGCTGCTGCTTGCCTCCGCTGCCGCCGGCTTGTGGCTGTCGGCGGCGAAGGCTGGGGCGACGCTTGAACCGGCCAGCACGAAGGCGGCCAGCAGCACGGAGGGCAGGGATTGGCGCACGGCGTTTCCTCGCGGACGAAAGCGGCCAGCATAACCGGCGCCGCGGCGGCGGAGGCGTGCATAAAGGCATGGGTGAGCGCGTTCAGCACCGCGCCGCTGCGACCGGTTCCGGCCTGGCGCGCGGCGGCGCCACGCGTGCCATCCAGCGCTCAAACGCCAGCAGAAAGTCCTGCAGCGACTGCACGGTAGCCAGGTCGGCCAGTGCGCCATCGGCGTCGAAGCGGCTGGCCGCGTTCGCCACGAACAGGGTCGGCGCTGGCATCACCAGCGCGCAGCAGGTGTGCAGCACCTGGCGCAGCGAGGCCTGCGCCAGGCGTGTGCCCCACGGGCCGCTGCTGGCGCCGAGCACGGCCACGGGTTTTTCCGCCAGCACGTCGCCGGCAGGGCTTTCGCGCGAGAGCCAGTCCAGCGCGTTCTTCAGCACGCCAGGCATGGAGTGGTTGTACTCGGGCGTGGCGATGACGAGGCCGTCCGCGGCGGCGACCGCCGCGCGCAGCGCCTGCACGCCGGCGGGGCCGGCCGGGTCGTGCTGCTCCAGGTCTTCGTCGAACAGCGGCACGGCAGTCAGCGCGTCGTAGACGTCCAGTTGCAGCGTCGCCGGTGCCTGGGCCACGGCCGCCTGCAGCAGGCGGCGGTTCCAGGAATCGCGGCGCAGGCTGCCGGCAAGGCACAGCACGCGGCGGGCGGGAGTCGGGTGGAAGGTGGTCATCTCGGTGTCTCCGGTGAGCAAGGCGTCAGGGTTCGATCAGCAGCAGCAAGGCGCAGGCGACCAGCAGGACGCCCATCACGACGTCGACGCCGCGGCGCACCGCAGGACGCACCAGCCAGCGGGCCAGCCACGCGCCCAGCGCAGCCCACAGCAGCAGGCACAGGATGGGGATCAGCACGAACAGTCCGGCCAGCGGCAGGTAATCACGCAGGCTGGTGGCCGGCACTGTCGCCAGCACGGTCAGCACGATCACCCAGCTTTTCGGGTTGAGGAACTGGAAGCCGATCAAGCCCAGGGTGCCGGCCGGCAAGGCCGCCGACGTCGCGGCGGCGTGTCGTGGGGCCATGCCGGCCACACACAGCGACAACCCGAGCCAGGCCAGGTACAGCGCGCCGATCGCGCCGGTCCAGCGCCGCAGCGGCGGGTGCGCTGCTAACATCGCGCCCGCGCCCAGCGCCGTCACCGCGAGCAGCAGCAGGCCGCCGCACACGATGCCGGCGATCGCCGGCAGCGCGCCGCGCAGGCCGGCGTGCCCCGCCGCGCGCAGCACCACCAGGTTGTTCGGGCCGGGCGTGATCGCGGCCACCAAGAGCAGGCCGCACGCGGTGAGCAGCGAATCCATGCAGGTTTCTCATCGGCAATGGTCGAATAAAGTGCATGTTCAAGCGGCTAAGTGGTCTGTGCCGCATAGCTTATGGTCTAGAATTCCGACCATGAACGAGCTGCCGCTGAATGCCCTGCGCGCGTTCGCCATGGTCTACGCGCATGGTGGCGTGCGCGCCGCCGCGCGCGAGCTGGGCATGGCGCACTCCTCGGTGAGCAGGCACCTGGGCGAGCTGGATCGCTGGCTGGGCGTACCGCTGCTGCGCGCGGCGGCCGGGCGCGGCCCGCTGGTTTTCACCCCACAGGGCGACGCGCTGGGTCGCGCCACACTGTCCGGCCTGCGCGAGATCGAACAGGCGGTGGCGGCGTTGCGCGAGACCCGCCCGGCGCATGCGGTGACCTTGTCCACCTCGCCGTCGTTCGCGATCCGCTGGCTGCTGCCGCGGTTGCCCGCGCTGGAGAAGGCGCACCCGAAGATCGAGCTGTCGGTGCAGGTGGAGCAGCGGCTGGACGCGCTGGACGACGGACGCATCGACCTGGCGATCCGCATGGGCAACGGACTGTGGCCGGAGCTGCACGCCGAGCCGCTGATGGATGACGCGCTGTATCCGGTGATGAGTCCGGCACTGTGGCAGGCATCCGGGCGTCCGTCGAAGCCGGCGCAACTGGCCGACCTGCGCCTGCTGCACGACCGCGATCCGCAGGCGGCGTGGGAGCTGTGGCGGCAGGCGCACGGGCCGGCAAAGCTTTCGCTGCAGGGCGGCGCGCGCTACACCTCGTCCGATCTGGTGCTGCGCGCGGCGATGCAGGGCCAGGGCGTGGCACTGGCACGCCATCGGCTGGCCGCGGACGACGTGGCGAACGGCAGCCTGCTGCGCCTGTTCAGCGACCTCGACGTGCCGCTGGGGCCGTCATACTGGATCGTGCGGCCGCCGGCGAAACCGCGCGCGGCGGTGGCCGCGGTGATCGACTGGCTGCGCTGGCAGGCGGCCGGCGCCGGAGCGCGCTGATCAGCCGCGCGCCAGCGCACTCTCGACAAACTGCGTGAGCTGCGCCGCATTCAGTGCGCCGGATTGCCGCGCGATCTCGCGGCCCTGCTTGAACATGATAAGCGTGGGGATGCTGCGGATGCCGAAGCGCCCGGCCAGTTGCGGCTGCGCCTCGGTATCCAGCTTGGCCAGCCGCAGGCGTGGTTCGAACTTGCCGGCGGCCTGCACGAACACCGGCGCGAAGCCGACGCACGGCCCGCACCATGGCGCCCAGAAATCCACCAGCACCGGCAGGTCGCCGCGACCGGCGATCGCGTCGAAGTTCGCCGTGGTCAATTCCACCGGATGTCCCTCGAACAGTGGCTGCTTGCAGCGGCCGCAGTTCGGATGTTCGCCCACGCGTTCGGCCGGCACGCGGTTCAGCGCGCCGCAATGCGGGCAGGGGATGGCCAGTGGTGTACTCATGGCAGACTCCGGTAACAGGTCAGGCGCCAAGCGCCAACGCCGACAAGATGGCGGCGCCCTTTGCCGAAACCAAGCCGAGCCGACATGCCGCAACGCCCCGACACATCCGCTTCACGCTGGCCGCAGCGGAGCCTGCTTGCGCTGGGCATGTTGTGGACGTTGCCGAACAGCCTGCCCGGTCTGCTGCTGGGCCTGGCCGGCCTTCCCTTCGGCGCGCGGCTGCGCTGGCAGCGGCGCGAGCTGGCGCTGGTGGTGCGGCGCTGGCCGTGGGGGCGCGGCGGGGCGCTGACCCTGGGCAACGTGATCGTACACACCGGAGAGCGGCTGGACGTGCCGTGCCTCACCTACGCGCATCGCGCCGGCCGCTGCATCGAGCCGCCGGTATCGCTGGCTGACCATGAGCGCGCCCACGTCTACCAGTACATGCTGCTCGGTCCGCTGTTCCTGCCGCTGTACCTGCTGTGCGGCGGCATCAGCGTGCGCAATCCGTTCGAGCGCGCAGCCGACCGCTATGCGCGCACGGGCCGCGGCTGGTGGCCGTGGTCGCGGGAGGGTCGCTGAGCCGCTTGCGCGGTCAGGCCGCTGTGTGCGGCACGAAACGCAGCGCCACCGAGTTCATGCAGTAGCGCAGGCCGGTCGGCTGCGGGCCGTCGTCGAAGACGTGGCCGAGGTGGCTGTTGCAGCCGGTGCAGCTGATCGCGATGCGGTCTATGCCGAACATGCTGTCGTGGCGCTCGATCACGTTGCGGGCGGCGATCGGCTGCCAGAAGCTGGGCCAGCCGGTGCCGGAGTCGAACTCGGTGGCGGCGTCGTACAGCGCGGTGGCGCAGGCGATGCAGCGGAACAGGCCGAGCACGGCGGGCCGTTCGTGCTCGCCGCTGAACGCGCGTTCGGTGCCGTCGCGGCGCATGATTTCGTACGATGCCGCCGCCAGCCGCTGCCGCCATTGCGCGTCGCTGAGCACCAGCTTCGCCACCTTGCGCGCGCCGAGGTCGCGGCCGGCGTCGTCGAAGATTTCCAGCAACACCTCGCCGGGCTTGCCGACCGGCGTGTTCGCCGCCGCCAGCAGGCGCGGCAGCAGCCATCCGCCGCCGATGGCCAGCAATGCACCGCCGCCGAGTACGGCGCGCAGGAAGCGGCGGCGGTCCATCGCGAGGGTTTCGTCAATGCGTGGCATGGCAACCTCCGTGGATGTTGCTTTGTAGGAGCCCGCTCGCGGGCGATGCTTTCCACCGGGATTCGGGATTCGGGATTCGGGATTCAGGATTCGCGAGAGCATCGCCCGCGAGCGGGCTCCTACGAGAGCCGGTCAGCCGAAGGTGAAGGCGTACGCCTGCACGCCGGGATCGAGGAAGCTGATCTCGAACAGCCGCTCGCCGCTGCCGCCGGCTTGGCGCACCAGCTGGTACAGGCGTTGGCCGGTGACCGTGCCGTTGCCCTCGGCGTCGGTGTCCATGCCGTGGTCGGCGCCGGGCGGCTGGCCGTCGATGCTGACGCGGTAGCGGATGGGCTTGCCGTCGCTGGCGGGGCCGAGCACCAGGTGCAGGTCGCGGCCGCGGAAGCGGTAGACGATGGCGCCGCCGGCCCGGTCCAGCTGCGCGTTCTCGTCGCGCACGGTCCAGCGGCCGTCGAGCGACCACTGGTTGGCGGCCAGCGAGGCGGGCGCGCGATAGTCGTGCGTTTCATCGCGCGCCACCCGACCGCCGACGAAGTTCATCGCGCGGGCGTAGCCGACGTAGGTTTCCGGCGAGCGGGTCAGGTCGTCCGACGCGGCGGCTTCGACGCCGCGATGGTCGTCGCTGACGTAGCCGCCGGGCAGGTTGTTCTGGCCGGCATCGGCCAGCAGCTGGCGGATCACGTCCTCGCTTTCCCGGTACTCGCCTTCGCCGAAGTGGTGGTGGCGGATCTGCCCCTGCGTGTCGATGAAGTAGTGCGCCGGCCAGTATTCGTTGTTGAAGCCTTTCCAGATCGCGTAGTCGTTGTCGAGCGCGACGGGGTAGTCCACGCCTAGGTCCTTCACCGCCTTCGCCACGTTGACCGGGTCCTTCTCGAACGCGAACTCCGGTGCGTGCACGCCGATCACCACCAGGCCGTGGTCCTTGTACCTGTCGGCCCAGCCACGTGCGTACGGCAGTGCGCGAATGCAATTGATGCAGGAGTAGGTCCAGAAATCGACCAGCACCACCTTGCCGCGCAGCGACTCGGCGGTGAGCGGGGGGCTGTTCAACCACTGCGTAGCGCCGGCCAGCGACGGGAACGTGCCTTCCACCGGCAGCGGCTCGCCGGCTTTCGGCGCCGGCCGCGGCGCGGGCGCCGGGCGTACGGCGTTGATCAGCTTCTGCTCGATGCCGCCGGTGCTGGCCAGCGAGACGCGGGTGAGCACGCCGGTATCCAGACCCAGCGCGATCGCGGCGACGCCACCCAGCACCAGCACGCCGAGCGCGCGGCGCACCCATTCGCCGGCGCCGAGCGAGCGCTTCATCAGCGCGAATACCTGGCCGCCGATCAGCAGTGCCAGGCCCAACGACGTGGCCGCGCCGGCGGCGTAGATGAGCAGCAGCAGGGTGGTCTGCACGCTGGCGCCGTTCAGCGCCGCACCGGTCAGCAGCAGGCCCAGGATCGGCCCCGCGCACGGCGCCCATAGCAGGCCGGTGGCCACGCCGAGGCCGGCCGATCCCCAGATCGAGTCGCCATCGGCGGCCGAACGCTGCGACAGCCGGTTGCCCAGCGCCACGAATGGCCGCGTGATCCATTCGGCCAGCCGGGTCGACAGCAGGGTGAGGCCGAGGACGGCCAGCACCGCCATCGCCACCCAGCGGCCGTACTGGTTCGCGTGCACCGCCCAGCTGCCGCCCAGCGCGGCCAGCGTGGCGACCGCGGCGAAGGTGATCGCCATGCCCAGCAGCATCGGGAAACCGTTGCGCATGAACGGCCGGTCGGAGCGGGCGAACACGAATGGCAGCACCGGCAGGATGCACGGGCTGAGGATGGTCAGTACGCCGCCGAGGTAAGCGAGGATCAACACGAGCATGGGAGGTATCCGCGGGAGCTTGTCTGGTTATTCGCCGGCGTGCCGACGGCGGTTACCTGCAGGTACGGAGTAACGCCGTGGCCGGATGCGGCGAATACCCCACAGGCGTTCCGCCGTGGAGCGAAGCATGTCGCAAGCCTTGACCGCCACCGCCGGCATGGGTCTAGATAGTGGACTTTCCCTGCGGGCGAGTCTCGAGCAGAGCATGCCAGCCGATGTCGCCACGGTGAACGACAGCGCATCGCCCGACCGGCGCCGGGCAGCGTGGATGGCCGCGGCGCAGGCCGGCGACCGGCGTGCCTACGAGAAACTGCTGGCCGATTCGGTGGCGCTGATCCGCGCCGTCGCGCGACGCCAGGGCGTGGCGCCGGATGGCCTGGACGACGTGGTGCAGGAGACCCTGATCACCGTGCACCGCGTGCGCCATACCTACGACCCGGCCCGTTCGTACGATGCGTGGCTAAGCGCGATCGCCACCCGCCGCGCGATCGACGCGCTGCGCCGCCGTGGCCGTCGCGACAGCCGCGAACTGCACGACGACTACGCGCTCGATCGGTGCCCGGACGGCGACGACGCCAGTGCCGCTGCCGAGAGCAGCCAGCGCGCGCAGCGCCTGCACGAGGCGATCGCCGAACTGCCGCCGGGCCAGCGCGAGGCGGTGGAACAGCTGGGCCTGCGCGAGCGCTCGCTCAGCGAGGCGGCTGAGCTGACCGGACGTAACGCCGGTGCGCTGAAAGTGAACCTGCATCGCGCGCTGAAAGCGCTGCGCGAACGTTTCCATGGAGAACCCTGACGTGATGCCCGAGCCGTCATTCCATGAGGCACTGATCGACCGTCTCGGCACCGGGCTGGTGCCGGTGCGGCGGTTGTTGCCGCCATGGCTGCGCACCGCCGGCTGGCTGCTGCTGGTGCTGGCGCTGGCGGCCGGGTTGTTGCTGCATTACGGCGCGGCCCCGATGCTGCGGCGCTGGGCCGCCACGCCGGACCTGGCCTGGGCCGGCGTCGGCGCGGCGATCACTGCGGTCAGCGCGGCATGGGCCGCATTCGCGCTGGGCGTGCCCGGACGGCGGGCGGCGTGGGCATGGCTGCCGCTGCCCAGTGCCCTGCTGTGGATCGGCGCCAGCGGCCTCGGCTGCCTGCGCACGTGGATCGCGCCGGGGACGCAGATTGCCGGCCTGCATCAGAGTGCCGACTGCCTGCTGTTCATCATCGGCTTCTCGATTCCGCTGTCGGCGCTATTGATCGTGCTGCTGCGCCGTGCCTGCCCGCTGCGGCCGGTGCTCACGGCCGTGCTGATCGGGCTGGCCAGCGCGGCTGCCTCGGCCAGCCTGCTGGAGATCTGCCACGCCTACGATTCGGCCGCTACCGACCTGCTGACGCATGCGCTGGCGGTGGCGGTGGTGGTGGCCGTCAACGCCGCGATGGGCGGGCGATTGCTGTCGAAAGCGTAGGTCCCGCCGCTGCCCGTAGGAGCCCGCTGGCGGGCGATGCCTTTCGTTGTATCGAAGAGCATCGCCCGCCAGCGGGCTCCTACGGCGAAGGATCAGTTTGTCGCAATGTCGCAAGGCAAGAGCCGGCGGGCGGTGCCCGCCCTACGCGGTTCGCGCACGCGTGACGCTTGCCCGTATCCCGAATCCCGGCTCAATCCCGGAAGTTGTCGAACTGCAGCGGCAGTTCCACGTCGGACTTGCGCAGCACGGCCATCGCCAGTTGCAGGTCGTCGCGCTTCTTGCCGCTGACGCGCAGCTTGTCGCCGTTGATCTGCGCCTCGACCTTGAGCTTGGCCGCCTTCAGTTCGGCCACCAGTTTCTTGGCGATCGGCTGCTCGATACCCTGCTTGACCGTAATCTTCTGCCGCGAGCCACCCAGGTTGGTTTCCGGCTCACCCGCGTCGAGCGCGCGGATGTCGATCTTCCGCGCGGTCAGCCGTCCGCGCAGGATGTCCAGCATCTGCTGCAGCTGGAATTCGCTGGGTGCGCTCTGGGTGATCACGCCATCGTCCAGCACGTAACTCGCGTCCACGCCCTTGAAGTCGAAGCGGTTGCCCAGTTCGCGGTTGGCCTGGTCGACCGCGTTGGTCAGCTCGTGCTTGTCGACTTCGGAAATCACGTCAAAGGAAGGCATGGCGGCGGCTCGCTGGTAGCTGAAGAACGGAGTGTAAGCGATGCGGCTGGGCGATAATGCACGACCTTCATTTCCGTCGTCCCGGCGAAAGCCGGGACCCAGTGCCTGTACCGGTTGCGAGGCACTGGATGACCAGCTGCGCTGTTGTAAAGCGCCTCCGGCCTTCGCCGGGATGGCGAACAAAAGCGCAATGGCGTGGCCATGGACTGGGCCAGCTGTTCTGCGACGACTCGTCCAAGCAGATCGTGCGCATGCTGCTGGACGAGTGCGCTGCGGCCGGCGTGACGGTGGAGGCGAGTTGCGGCGTGCAGCGTGTGCGCAGGACGCCGGAAGGCTTCAACGTGCTCACCGCGCGCGGCGAGATGCATGCCGGGTCGCTGGTGGTCGCCTCGGGTGGCCTGTCGATCCCCAGCATGGGCGCCAGCGGCTTCGGCTACGAACTGGCGCGCCAGTTCGGCCACGCCGTGCTGCCCACGCGCGCGGGACTGGTGCCGCTGACCTTGAGCGGCAAACACCAGGAGCATTACCAGGACCTCGCTGGCGTGGCGCTGCCTGCGGTGGAGGCGCGGGTCGGCAAGCAGGGCTTTCGCGCCGGCCTGCTGTTCACCCATCGCGGCCTCAGCGGACCGGCGATCCTGCAGATTTCCTCGTACTGGCAGCCGAGCGACGACCTGCGCATCGATCTGCTGCCGGACCTCGACATCGGCGCGTACCTGGTCGAACAATGCACCGCACGGCCGCTGGCGGAACTGAAGACCGTGCTCGGCGAGGTGCTGCCGAAGCGCCTGGCGCAACGCCTGTGCGAGCAGTGGCTTGGCAATCGGCCGATGCGTCAGTACCGCGAAGCCGAGCTGGTGCAGCTCGGCGCGCAGCTCAACGCCTGGCCGATCACCGCCAGCGGCACCGAGGGCTATCGCACCGCCGAGGTCACCCTGGGCGGGGTCGATACCGACGAGCTGTCCTCCAGCATCATGCAGTCGAAGCGGGTGACGGGGCTGTATTTCATCGGCGAGGTGGTCGACGTCACCGGCTGGCTCGGCGGCTACAACTTCCAGTGGGCGCGGGCCTCGGGGCAGGCGGCGGGAACAGTGGCGTGATATGGCGGATTTCGCGCGGACTGAATATCGCGCGTGTTTCACTGGGCGCCGGTTTCGGCATGAGGACACCTGCATGAAAGTCGGATTCATCGGCCTCGGCGCGATGGGCAGTGCGATGGCCAGCAACCTGCTGGCGGCCGGCCACACGCTGACGGTGTGGAACCGCTCGGCGGCAGCCACCGAGCCGCTGACCTCGCTGGGCGCAAAGGTGGTGAAGACGGCCGACCGCGCCGTGCAGGGCGAAGTGCTGTGCAGCATGCTGGCGAACGACCAGGCGGTACGCGAAGTGTTCCTTGAGGGCGGTGTGCTCGATGCGATGGATCGCGGCACCGTGCACGTCAACCACGCCACCATCTCGGTGGCACTGGCGCAGGAGCTGGCCGCGCAACACGGCAGGCGCGGGCTGGAGTACGTCGCCGCGCCGGTGTTCGGGCGCCCGGACCTGGCCGCCGCGGCGAAGCTCAACATCCTGGTGGCCGGCAAGCCTGCCGCCATCGAACGCGTACGGCCCTTGCTGGAGGCGATGGGCAGCAAACTGTGGCCAATGGGCGAGGCGCCGGAGCGCGCGAACGTGGCGAAGATCGCCGGCAACTTCATGCTGGCCGCCGCGATCGAGAGCATGGCTGAAGCCACCACGCTGACCCGCGCCCACGGCGTCAGCGCGGCGGAGTTTCTCGACGTGATGACCAGTACCCTGTTCGCTGCGCCAGCCTATCAGGGCTACGGCAAGCTGATCGCCGAGCAGCGCTTCAAGCCGGCCGGGTTCGCATTGCCGCTGGGCTACAAGGATGTGGGGCTGGCGCTGGCAGCGGGGGAGGCGCAGCGCGTACCGTTGCCGTTCGCCGGCGTGCTGCGCGACACCATGCTGGAGGCGCTGGCTGCCGGCGATGCGGAACTGGACTGGTCGGCGCTGGCGCTGGTCGCCGCGCGCCGGGCACATCTGGACGAACGCGAATGACCCTACATCTGGATCGTGTGGTTTCGTAGGGAGGGCATTGCCCGCCGGCTTCTGCCTGACCCAGAGCGGCGGGCGGTGGCGCTATGGTTGCCAGGCCAGCGAGCCGTCGATCACCGTATGGCTGCGTCCGCCGACCCAGATCGCGTTGTCGTCGATGTGCACGATCAGTTGTGCGTCGTGGCCGATCTCGCGGCCCTGGCTGACCTTGTAGCCGCGGGCCAGCGGGCCGTGCGGTTCGGCATGGGCGATATACGCGGCGATCAGGCCGTTGGCGGCGCCGGAGGCGGGGTCCTCGACGATGCCCACGCCCGCCGGGAATGCGCGTACTGCCAACTGGTAATCAGGCTGACGGCTTCGTGCGAACGCGCACAGACCCATGCTGTCGCTGGCGTGGGCCAGTGCGGCGATCGCCGCATGGTCGGGTTGCCACGCGCGCAGGCTGGCTTCGTCGGCCAGCTCGGCCAGCCACCAGCGGCGGCCGCCGTCGACCAGCGCCGGCGGCAGCACGCCCGCTTTGATGCCGGCCAGCGTGGCCGCCAGCCGCGGGTGGGCGTCGTGGCCGGTATCCAGTACACGCTCGCCGGGCGACTGCAGCAGCAGTTCGCGCCCGGCGCCGTTGCCCAGTACGCGGATCGGCAGCACGCCGGCACCGCATTCCTGCCACAGCAGGCCGTCGCGCGGCTCGGCCACGCCGCAGGTGAGCGCGGCGTGCGCGCTGCCGATGCTGGGGTGGCCGGCGAACGGAATCTCCTTGTGCGGGGTGAAGATGCGCACGCGGTAGCTGGCGCGCGGATCGGTCGGCGGCAGCAGGAAGGTGGTCTCGACCAACGCCGTCCAGCGCGCGAAGCGCTGCATCGCCGCGGCGCTCCAGCGGTCCGCGCCGAGTACCACGCCGAGGTGGTTGCCGCCGCCCTGGGTGGCGGTAAAGACGTCCAGATGCAGGTAGCGAAGTGAGGTCATGGCATGCGCCGGGCGACCGGACGGCCGCGTAAAGCGGCGAATGATAGCCGCCTGCCATGGGTGCGGGCAGTGATTTCCCGGAATATGGCGCGACGGCAGATGCATAAGCGCGAAAGTCGACAAGCCGCGGCGACGGCGCCAAGATGTCCGCTTTTGTTGCCGGACGCGGAACTGCCCATGCTGATCACCCTGGCCATCATCGCCATCACCTGCATCGTCTCGTTCATGGCGTTCAAGAACAGCCGCCTGCTGAACGACCTGATCCTGTGGCCGCCGGCGATCGCCCGCCAGCGCGAGTACCACCGCCTGGTGACCTACGGCCTGGTGCATGCGGACTTCGGCCACTTGCTGTTCAACATGATCACGCTGTTCTTCTTCGGCCGGGTGATGGAGGGCTTCTTCGCCTCGCGCATGGGGCCGTTCGGTTTCGCGCTGTTCTACATCGGCGGCCTGGTGGTCTCGATCCTGCCGACCTACCTGAAGAACCGCGGCAACCCGAACTACCGCAGCCTCGGCGCCTCGGGCGCGGTGTCGGCGGTGCTGTTCGCCTTCATCCTGCTGGCGCCGTGGTCGCGCATCATCGTGCTGGTGATCCCGATGCCGGCGATCGTCTACGCCGTGCTGTACACCGGCTACTCGATCTACATGGACCGGCGCGGGCAGGGCAACGTCAACCACAGCGCGCACCTGTGGGGCGCAGCCTACGGCGTGATCTTCACCCTGCTGGTGGAGCCGCGGGTGCTGCCGCATTTCCTCGACGCGCTGATGCATCCGAGCTTCCGATGATGAACGCTTCTTGCGCTGCGTAATGCCTGCCGCGGCCGGGGCGTGCATACTGGCCACAGCTATATCGCCCACCGCAGGAGAACGAACGCATGGCTATGACCCGCAAGTCGGCTGCGAAGAAATCCGCGGCAAAGAAAGCTATCGCCAGGAAAATGCCGGCCGGGAAGACCGTCGCGAAGAAGTCCGCCCCGCGCAAGGTCGCGGTGAAGAAGACCGTCGCGAAGAAGGCTGCCGCGAAGAAGACGCCAGTGCGGAAGCCTGCCGCCGGCAAGGCGGTGGCAGGGAAGACCGCGAAGAAGCCGGCGACGAAAAAAGTGGCGGTCCGCAAGGTCGCCGTGAAGAAGGCGGCGGCGAAAAAGCCCGTGGCGAAGTCGGTGGCCAAACCGCGCATGGCCAGGGCCGCTGGCCAACCCGCCGTTGCTGCGAAAGGGCCGGCCCCGCGCAAGCCTGCGCCGGAGCCGGCAACCCGCTACCTCAGCCAGGAGGATGCCGTGGCAAAGATCCAGGCCTTGCTCGCGGTCAAGCAGGAACGGGCAAGACAGGCGCCGATCTGGCCGGACGTCAACCCGTCCCAGCCGGGGCCGGGCCGGGCGGAACTGCAGCCGCCGCTGGCCGGTCCGGTGGGCGGCGAAGGCGCCGACAGGCGCGTGCTGGCTCCCCAGCGGGGCGAACAGAGCAAGCGCAACGGCTGAGTCGGCTCCGCTCCGCCGACCTGAATCGAAGCCGGGTGGCGATACGTGGCTGGTGGGTAAACGCCGGCGGACGGTGCGCTGCAACTCAGTGCGCGTTCAAGTGCAGCGGCCTAGCGTGAAGTCGCAACTCCCGATGGAGACCGATCATGAAACGCCTGCTGGCCAGCGTTGTCCTGAGCGTCGCCGCCGCGACGCTGTCGGGCTGCTATTACGACCCGGGCTACAGCTATGTGCGTGGCTCCGGCTACAGCGGCGATGCCTACTATGGCGATGGCGGCAACACCTATTACGCGACGCCGGGCTACTACGACGGCTATTACGGCGGTTACTACGGTTGCTGCTATGCGCCCGGCGTGAGCGTGGGCGTCAGCAGCGTGTGGTACGGCGGCCCGCGCTACCGGGACAGCGACTACCACTACCGCGACTACGGCGGTTACCGCGATTATCACGGCCACGCCGGTCGGTGGCAGGGCCATGACCGCGGCGACCATCGCGACGAGCGCCCGCCGCGACGCGACGCCCGCCGCGACCGCGACGACCGCGATCGTCGCTGAGGGTTGAGGCAGTATCGGGGCATGCCCGGATTCGCCCCCCCGCGCCGCCGTATTCCAAGGCTCATCGCCATCGCGGCGATGGGCCTTTTGCTGTGCGCCTGCGGCAGCCTGCGCTACTACGCGCAGGCGGTGCACGGGCAGGGCGAGCTGGTCGTGCACCGGCGTGCGGTAAGCAAGCTGCTGCGCGATCCGGCCACCGATCCGCAGCTCGCCGCGCGGCTGCAGCAGGCGCAGCAGGCGCGCCGGTTCGCCTCGCAGCGGCTGGCCTTGCCGGACAACCGCAGCTACACCGGGTACGTCGCGCTGGATCGGCCCTACGTGGTGTGGAACGTGTTCGCCACGCCGCGCTACTCGGTGCAGGCCGTGCCGCAGTGTTTCCCGATCAGCGGCTGCGTGGCCTATCGCGGCTGGTTCCGCGAGGCGGCGGCGAAAGAGTATGCAGCGCGGTTGCATGCGCGCGGCGACGACGTGTGGATCGGCGGCGTGCCGGCGTACTCCACGCTGGGCTGGTTCGCCGATCCGATCCTGTCGAGCATGCTGCGCTGGGACGACGATGAGCTGGATGGCACGATCTTCCACGAGCTGGCGCACCAACTGGTCTACGTGAAGGGCGACACCGCGTTCAACGAATCCTTCGCGACCTTCGTGCAGACCGAGGGGCTGCGCGAATGGCGCCAGTCACGCGGGCTGCCGCCGCCGGATGAGCGCGTCCACGCGATGGAACGGGGCTTCACCCGCCTGGTGCTGGACCTGCGCACGCGCCTGGCGGCGCTGTACGCCGGCAGTGCGGACGCGGCGGCGATGGAGGCGGGCAAACAGCGCGAGATCGCGGCGTTCCGCGTCCGTTATGCGCAGTGGCGCGAGCGCGACTGGCCGGGCGATCACCGCTACGACGCCTGGATCGCGCAGCCGATCAACAACGCGCGGCTGCTGCCGTTCGGCCTGTACGAGCAGTGGACGCCGGCATTCGCCGTGCTGTTCCGCCAGGCCGAGGGGCAGTGGCCGGCGTTCTACGCCAGCGTGCGCAAGCTGGCGCGCGAACCGAAGGCGCAGCGCGAACAGGCACTGCAGGCATTGTGCGATTCTCGGCAGGCCGGGGCGGCGGCCGGGCGGTGAATGGCGCGGTCGCCTCAGCTGCCGTGCCTGCGTCCCGCCATGTGCCGCAGGTAGGCCAGCACGGCGTCGAGGTCGGCATCGGACAGCGCATGCGTGTCGAACCCGGGCATCCTCGCCTGCGGCCATCGTCGCAGCGACTGCGGATCGCGGATGAATGCGCGCAGCAGGTCGGCGCGCAGGTACTCGGTGGGATTGTGCGGGATGTTCAGATCCGGGCCGAGCTTCGCATCCCCCTGACCGTTGAGCGTGTGGCAGGCGAGGCAGGTACGCTGGAATACCGCGAAGCCGCGCCGCACCTCGCTGTCCGGCGGCAGCGAGGGATCGGGCAGGAGCGCCGGGAAGCGCGCGGCCACGTCGGCCAGCTTGCGGATGCTGGCCAGCTGGTACGGCCATTGTTCCGGGCCGATGCCGGCAGCCTGCGGGCGCGTCCACACCACGTAGAACGGTCCGGCCCGGCCGTGGCCAGGCAACGCGGGCCACGGTCGGGCCGGGTCCTCGATCGCCAGCCAGGCTTCGCTGCCTTGCGTGTTCAGCAGCAGCGCAGCGGGAATCTCGGCGGCAAAGCCGTCGCCAGCCACGAACTGCAGGTGGTCGCCGGGAGCGATGCCGTCGAGCAGTGCGGCCAGCGGCACCGCGCGGTAATGCATCGTGCGGCGAAATGCCACGTCGGCGGGTACGTCGATCGTGCGCGCGTCGGGGCGCCTGAGCAGGGTTTCGCTGTTGTAGGCCATCACGCCATGGCCGAGGTCGACCTTCAGCTCGGCCGCTGCCGCGGGCAGGGCCAGGCACAGCGCGAGCAGGTATACGGCGAGCAGCTTCATGGTCGATCCCGCGAGAGGAAGAAGAAATTGTAGGCGGCGTACGCGCGAACCGTCCCGTCCGTCTCGTGACGGCAAGCCTGTCGGAAAGCTGAACGAGCGCCGCTGTGCACGTTGAACTCACCTGCCGGCGGCCACACTAAGCAGGTGTATCGCCGTGACGGCGACAGGAAGTGGCGCAATCCACCGCACCACTGAGGGGCCGGCATTCCTCCCCTGGATGCCGCCTGACAAACCCCATCAGCCCTCCCCTGGCTGATGGGGTTTCTTTTTGGGCGGAACAAGCCGCGCGGTTCGAGTGGATAATGGCCGTCCCGCTCCGCTCCCTGCCGCCGATGATCATCGAATCACTGCTCGACACCGACCTGTACAAGTTCTCGATGATGCAGGTGGCGCTGCACCAGTATCCGGCCGCCCAGGTCGAATACCGCTTCAAGTGCCGCACGCCTGGCATCGACCTGGTGCCGTACATCGATGAGATCCGCGCCGAACTGGCGGGGTTGTGTTCGCTGCGTTTCGCGCCGGACGAGCTCGACTACCTGCGCACGTGGCGTTTCATCAAGAGCGATTTCGTGGACTTCCTGGGCTTGTTCCAGCTCAACGAGAAGTATGTGGAGATCGCACCGGCCGCGGCGGCCAACGGCGAGATCGAGATCCGCATCCGCGGGCCGTGGCTGCACACCATCCTGTTCGAGGTGCCGCTGCTGGCGATCGTCAACGAGGTGTACTTCCGCAGGACCAGCGGCGGCCTCGACCTTGCCGAGGGGCGCCAGCGACTGCAGGCGAAGATCGCCCTGCTGCATGACGCGTCCGGCTACGAGGGCTGCAAGATCGCCGACTACGGCACGCGCCGGCGCTACTCGCGGGTGTGGCAGGAAGAGGCGGTGACCGCGCTGCGCGACGGGCTGGGCGAGCAACTGGCCGGCACCAGCAACGTGTGGCTGGCGCGCAAGCTCAACCTGACCCCGCTGGGCACGCTGGCACACGAGTACCTGCAGGCGCACCAGGCGCTGGGGCCGCGCCTGCGCGACTCGCAGGTGGCGGCGCTGGAGGCGTGGGCGAAGGAGTACCGCGGCGACCTCGGCATCGCGCTGTCGGACGTCTACGGGCTCGACGCGTTCCTGCGCGACTTCGACATGTACTTCTGCAAGCTGTTCGACGGCACCCGCCACGACTCCGGCGACCCGTTCGCCTGGGGCGAGCGGGTGCTGGCGCACTACGCCGCGAATCGCGTCGACCCGCGCAGCAAGGTGCTGGTGTTCAGCGACGCCCTGGACATCCCCCGGGTGATGCAGCTGTACGCATACTTCCGCGGCCGCTGCCAGCTCTCGTTCGGCGTGGGCACCAACCTCACCAACGACGTGGGCCCCGAACCGCTCAATATCGTGATCAAGATGATCCGCTGCAACGGCCAGCCGGTGGCCAAGCTGAGCGATTCGCCGGGCAAGAACATGTGCGAGGACGAGGCCTACGTGGCGTATTTGCGGAAGGTGTTCCAGATTCCCGCGTCGCAGGGCTGATCGCTGTGCCCCTCCCCTGCTTTGCAGGGGAGGGCGTCAGAACGCCGGCAGCACGGCGCCGTGGTACTTCTGCTCGATGAACGCCTTGATCTCGGGGCTGTGCAGCACCCTGGCCAGCTGCTGCACGCGCGGGTCGTTCTGGTTGTCAGGGCGGCCGACCAGGTAGTTCACGTAGGGCGAGTCCTTGTCCTCGATCAGCAGCGCGTCTTTCGTGGGGTTCAGCCCGGCGGCCAGCGCGTAGTTGGTGTTGATCAGCGCCAGGTCGACCTCGTCCAGCGTGCGCGGCAGCATCGCCGCTTCCAGCTCGCGGAACTTCAGGTGTTTCGGATTCGCGGTGATGTCCTTCAACGTGGCCATCTGGTCGGTCGGGTCCTTCAGCGTGATCAGGCCGTGCTTCGCCAGCAGCAGCAGCGCGCGGCTGTTGTTGCTGGGATCGTTCGGCAGCGTCACGCTGGCGCCGTCGGGCAACTGGTCGATGTTCTTGTACTTCTTCGAGTACGCGCCGAACGGCTCGATGTGCACGCCGGTGATGACGACGAGGTGGGTGCCGCGCTCGCGGTTGAACGCATCCAGGTAGGGCTTGGTCTGGAAGTAGTTCAGGTCGATGGCCTTCTCGGCCAGCTGGGTGTTCGGCTGCACGTAGTCGGCAAACACCTTGACCTGCAGGTCTACACCTTCCTTGGCCAGCAGCGGTTTGGCCTGCTTGAGGATTTCCGCGTGCGGGATCGCGGTGGCGGCCACGCGCAGCGTCTGGCCGTCCTCCTTCGGTGCGGAACAGCCCGCCAGCAGGAGCAGGGCGGTGACGAAGGCGGCGCGTAGGAGTTTCATGGGGAATTCGTTTGTGCGGCGCACAATAATAAGCCGTCTATACCGCCAAACACAATCCTGGCTTGGCATGGCTCGCGCGTCATGCCTTCGGCTTGGCATGTCCGGCCAGCAGGAGCAGGGCCAGGATAGCGGCGACGGCGGCGAGCAGCAGGCTCATGGCGGTGATTTCCGGTGGCGGCCAGTCAAAGTAGGCCGCCCGTACCGCCACGCGCAAATAACCGATCAGCTTCGCTTATAACGCGTCACGATGTGGTCGCCGAGCATCTGCAGTGCCTGCACCAGTACGATCAGCAACACTACGGTGACCAGCATGTAGTCGGACTTGTAGCTGAGATAGCCGTAGCGGTAGGCCAGGTCGCCGAGGCCGCCGGAACCGATCGCGCCGCCCATCGCGGTGTAGCCGACCAGCGCGATCGCGGTGACCGTGATGCCGGCGAACAGGCCGCCGCGGGCTTCCGGCAGCAGCACGTGGCGCACGATCTGCCACAGGCTGGCGCCCATTGCCTGGCTGGCTTCGATCACGCCCCGCTGCACCTCGTGCAGCGCGGTCTCCACCAGCCGCGCGAAGAACGGCGCCGCGCCGATCACCAGCGGCGGGATCGCGCCGCGGATGCCCAGTTTGCTGCCGACCAGGGCGTAGGTGAGCGGCATCAGCACGATCATCAGGATGATGAACGGCACCGAGCGCAGGATGTTCACCAGCAGCGAGGTGATGGCGTAGAGCTTCGGCATCGGCCGCAGCTGGCCCTTGCCGGTGAGGTACAGCAGCACGCCCAGCGGCAGGCCGATCAGCACGGTGAGGGCGAGCGAACCGCCCAGCATCAGCAGGGTGTCGACGCAGGCGCGGCCGATCTCGCCCCAGTCGTCGATGTTTGGAAAAAGTTTCTGCAGCGGGTTCATCGGTGCAGCTCCTCGATCTCGATACCGGCCTCGCGCAACATGGCCAGTGCAGCGTCCGTCCGTTCGCCCTGCATCGCCAGGGTGAGCTGGCCGTAGGGCAGATCCTTGATGCGGTCGATGCGCCCGGCGAGCAGGTTGAACTCCACTCCGGTCTCGCGCGCCACCCGGCTCAGCGAAGGACTCAGCGTGGCGTCGCCGCGGAAGCTCAGGCGCAGGATGTGGCCGTCGACCCGGGCGAACGGCGCCAGTTCGCTGGCGGCCTCCTCGGGCAGCGCCTCGTTGACAAAGCGCTTCGTGGTGGGGTGCTGCGGGTGCAGGAACACGTCGGCGACCGCGCCGCGCTCGACGATGGCGCCCGCGTCGAGCACCGCCACGCGGTCGCACACGCGGCGCACCACGTCCATCTCGTGGGTGATCAGCACGATGGTGAGCTTCAGCTCGCGGTTGATCTCGGCCAGCAGTTCCAGCACCGAGGCGGTGGTCTGCGGGTCGAGCGCACTGGTGGCCTCATCGCACAGCAGGATGGTGGGCCGGTTGGCCAATGCACGGGCGATGCCGACGCGCTGCTTCTGGCCGCCGGAAAGTTGCGAGGGGTACTTGTCGGCGTGGGCGGCCAATCCCACCCGCGCCAGCAGTTCGTCGACGCGCGCGCGGATGACGCCGGCGTCGCGTTCGCCGGTCAGCCGCAGCGGGAACGCCACGTTGTTCGCCGCCGTCTGCGAGGCGAGCAGGTTGAAGTGCTGGAAGATCATGCCGATCCGCCGGCGCTGCGCGCGCAGCGCCGGTTCGGCCAGCGTGGTCATCTCGGTGTCGCCCACGAAGATGCGCCCGCCGCTGGGCCGTTCGAGCAGGTTGATCAGCCGTATCAGCGTCGATTTGCCGGCACCGGACAGACCGATGATGCCGAACACCTCGCCGTCCATGATGTCGAGGCTGAACGGCTGCAGCGCGGGCATGTCCCTGCCGTCGACGCGGTAGGACTTGTGGACATCGACAAAGCGGATCACGGCGGGGAAGTGGCCTGCGGACGGGTGCGTCATTCTATGCCACGGGAAGCTGTGCCACGGGCAGCGGCGGCGGTGGCGTATGCTGCGGGATTGATCCATCACGACGGAGTCCGTCCATGTCCAGCGTTTACGATTTCACCGTTCGCGATATCGACGGCAACCCGCGCTCGCTTGCCGAATGGCGCGGCAAGACCCTGCTGATCGTCAATGTGGCATCCAAATGCGGCTTCACCCCGCAATACCAGGGGCTGGAGACGCTGTGGCAGGACCAGCGCGACCTGGGCCTGGTGGTGCTCGGTTTCCCGTGCGACCAGTTCGGCCACCAGGAACCCGGCGACGAGGCCGAGATCAAGACGTTCTGCAGCACCCAGTACGACGTGACCTTTCCGTTGTTCGCCAAGCTCGAGGTCAACGGCGAGCACGCCGATCCGCTGTACAAATGGCTGAAGAGCGAAGGCAAGGGCATTCTCGGCAGCGAGTCGATCAAGTGGAACTTCACCAAGTTCCTGGTCGACGCGGACGGCCAGGTGGTGAAGCGTTACGCCTCTACCGACACGCCGGAAAAGATCGGCAAGGACACGCGGGCCCGGCTGGGCGGTTGACGGTCCGATCATGGCGGCCTGATGCGCTTCTGCTAACCTTGCCGGTCCTCGTCGCCGGTGGGTGGCGCCGAACCTTTCACGAGACCATCATGCAGATTGCCCAGAACGCCGTTGCCGCCTTCCATTACACGCTGACCGACGACGATGGCCAGGTCATCGACAGCTCCGCGGGCCGCGAGCCGCTGACCTACCTGCATGGCAGCGGCCATATCGTGCCGGGCCTGGAAAAACAGATGGAAGGCCGCGCCGCCGGCGACAAGTTCACCGCCCACGTGGCGCCCGAGGAAGGTTACGGCGTGCGCCACGAGGAGCTGATGCAGGAAGTGCCGCGCGCGGCATTCCAGGGCGTCGAGGACATCCAGCCCGGCATGCAGTTCCAGGGCAACGGCCCGGAAGGCCAGGTCAACGTCACCGTCACCAAGGTCGAGAACGACGTGGTGTTCATCGACGCCAACCACCCGTTGGCCGGCAAGACCCTGCACTTCGCCATCGAGGTGACCGACGTGCGCGGCGCCACCGCGGAAGAACTGGCGCACGGCCACGTACACGGCGCCGGCGGCCACCACCACTGATCGCGGCTGCTGCCGCAACGCGAAGGCCCGGTGCTTGCACCGGGCCTTCGCCGTTCCACCCTCCGCCCTAATACCAGTCGAGCAGCGACACGCCCAGGCCGAGGTAGGTGGCGTTGTGGTTGTAGTCGATCATGCTTTCGCCGTAGCCCTTGAACACCTCCATGTAGCCGCGCAGGTTGCCGGCGACCGGGAAGCTCCAGCTGAAGCGCGCCGAGCCGTGGCTGCGGTTGCCGCCGCGCAGCGAATGGCGCAGCAGCATGCCGAACTCCTGGCCGCGCCATTCGTGCACGACCTGCATCTCGCCGCGGCCCATGTAGTCGCTGATGTCGGGGTTGTTGTCGTCGCGGCGCGCCTCCGGGACGCGCCACCACGGGCGCAGCATCACGGCCCAGCCGTCGCGCTCGAAGCCGACGCTGGCGATCACCCGGTTCCAGCTGCGCGACAGCGGATTGCTGCGGCCGTTGGACTGGTGGTTGAAGCCGATGCCGAGCATCCGCCCCTCCCAGCCCAGCGCCTGGTAGTGGGTGTCGAACACCAGCATCGCCTCGGGCTCGTAGTTGGTTTCGCGGAACGGCCGCGAGGCCTTGGCGTTGTACACCTGCCAGCGCGAGGACTGGGTATAGCCCACCCACAGGTCGCCGGCGTCGCCGAATACGCCCTGCCACAGCTTGGTCTTCAGGCTGAGCTGGAACTTCATCTCCGCGTTGTCCAGCTGTTCTCCCGGGCCCGGCACGGTGTTGTCCGGGTTCGGGCTGTGCGGTCGCTTGTTCTGGTTGCTGGTGGCGAAAACCGGCAGCGCATAGACCGGCTTGTAGCCGCGGATGTTGAAGGTGCCGAGCTTGCTTTCCGGTGACAGTTCCCAGCGGCTGTCGAGCAGCGACAGTGGGGTCGCCACTTCGCGGTTGGTTTCCGCGCTGGCGGAGACCTTCGGATGATCGCGACTGAAAATGCCCGGCGTGGCGGTGGTCTGGTCGATGCGCTTCTGCGCGATCGGCAGGTTGACCCGGCCGGTGGCGTGGTCGTAGCAGGCCAGCCGCTGGGCATCGCTCTCGATCGCGGTGCAGGCGCGGATGTCGGTGGGGTCGGGGTTCTGCGCGTGCGCGGCGCTGGCCAGGGCGCCGGCGCACAGCGCCATCAGGACGGCCGCGGTCGGACGTTTCATGGAGGAAAGTTCCTGGCGGGTCGGCGGACCAGTTTAGCGGAGCGAGCGCGGACGGCGGTGATCGGCACATGAAAACGCCGGCCGCGCGTGCGACCGGCGTCTGTAGCGTGGAGGCTCACTTGTCGTCGGTCCAGCGCTTGTACTCGCTCTTGCTGATGCGCCCGTCACGGTTGCGGTCGGCGTGCAGGAAGTCATTGGCAAGCAGGGGGTAGGCCGAGGCCTGTTCCTCGCTGATGTATTTCCCGCCACCGGACAGCTGCTCGAAACTCGGCGCCGGGCCGGCCGGCGGGGGCGGAGGCATGCTCGAACGCACCTCCAACTGGCCCGCCGGCGTGTTCATGGTGGCCGTGTCGACTTGGCTGGTCGGTGCCGCTGCCGCCGTGCCGGCCGCTGGCGGTGTCGGCGGGACGGTTTGCGGCGGCAGCGGTTGCGGCGCCGTGTCCGTGGGCGATGGCGGAGGCGTCTGCGGCGGCATGTCCTGCTGCGCGATCAGGCTGCCGGCGAACAGCAGGGTGCCGGCGGCGAGGGCGCTCAATAATGGCTTGCGGGATTTCATCATCGGTACTCCATGCCAGAATGATCGGTGGAGTTGTGCGGTGCCCTGCACTCCATCGGGCGGGCGTTCTCCTGCCGATTCGCGTTTCACGCTAATAGGGGCCTCGTAAATGCCGACTCAATATCCAGGTCACGAAGTCGTGAAGGCAGGCGGCCATTGGGCGCCGCTTCAGGTGATGGCCACGTGTTGAGCCTGGCGCAGGCGCGGGCGCTGCAGCTGTCGGCGCAGGGCCTGCTGCAGGCGCCGCGACGACGGCCCCGGCGCGACGATGTGGTGGGGGCGGTCGCGCGCATGCGCCTGCTGCAGATCGACACCATCCACGTGGTGGCGCGCAGCCCCTACCTGGTGCTGCATTCGCGCCTGGGCGATTACCCGGCGGCCTGGCTGGACGAGGCGCTCGCGCAAGGCCGGTTGGCCGAGTGCTGGGCGCATGAGGCATGTTTTGTCAGCGCCGCCGATGTCGCCTGGCACCGTGGCGGCCACGATCACCGCGCGCATCACTGGGCGCATCGCCATGCGGCGCGCATGCACCGCGAGCAACGTGCCGACATGGATGCGCTGCTGCAGTCGATTCGTGCCTCCGGCCCGGTGCGGGCAGCCGATTTCTCGCGCAGGGCCGGCGTCGCCAAGGCGGGCTGGTGGGAGTGGAAACCGGAGAAGCGCTGGCTGGAGGCGTGGTTCGCACTGGGCGAGCTGATGGTGGCGCGGCGCGACAACTTCCAGCGCGTCTACGATCTGGCCGAAAACGTGCTGGCCCGGCTCGAACCGCCGTTCGATCCGGCCTTTGCGCCTTCGGCGGCGCAACAGCGCGAACGCTTCATCCTCGACAGCGTGCGTGCGCTGGGGGTGACGCAGGCGGCCTGGGTCGCCGACTACTTCCGCCTGAAGCCGAAGGTCGGCGAGCGCGAACTGGCGCCGCTGGTGGCCAGCGGCGAACTGCTGGCGGTGCCGGTGGAGGGCTGGCACACTCCCGGCTATGTGCACCGCGACCATGCCGCAACGCTGGCCCAGGCACTGGCGGGGCGCCTGCGCGCCACGCGTA
Source organism: Rhodanobacter sp. FW106-PBR-R2A-1-15 (assembly GCF_058789735.1). Taxonomy (NCBI): domain Bacteria; kingdom Pseudomonadati; phylum Pseudomonadota; class Gammaproteobacteria; order Lysobacterales; family Rhodanobacteraceae; genus Rhodanobacter; species Rhodanobacter sp. FW106-PBR-R2A-1-15. The sequence continues at coordinate 27,734 of NZ_JBYTEM010000016.1, forward strand.
CCGTGCTGCTGTCGCCGTTCGACCCGCTGGTATGGGACCGGGCGCGCGCCCAGGCCATGTTCGGTTTCGAGTACACCATCGAGTGCTACACGCCGGCGCCGAAGCGCCGCTACGGCTACTTCGTGCTGCCGATCCTGCATCGGGGCCGGCTGATCGGCCGGCTCGACGCCAAGGCCCACCGTGACAGCGGCGTGTTCGAGGTCAAGGCCGTGTTCCTGGAGCCCGGGGTGTCGCCCCAGCCGGCACTGGTGCAGGCGGTGGCCGCAGCGATCGCCGATACCGCGCGCTGGCACGGCACCCCAAAGATCCGGCTGGGGCGCACTTCGCCGGCCGCGCTGGCGCGGCCGTTGCGCGCGGCATGGCGGCACGTGGGCTGACGGGCATCTTTCCTGTCTGATCCCGGATCCCGAGCGATCTACGGTGTGCCGCTCCCGGGTGCGGGATTCTCCGCGCACGACTTGCCGTGCAGGGCCTGGCGCAGCTGGCTGGCCAGCGAGTTGCAGCGCGCCGCCAGCTGTGGCCGGATGTCTGGGTTCTTCGAGTCGCGCAGCAGGCTACTGCGCATCGCCTCGTAGCGGGATTGCAACTGGTTCGGCGGGAAGATCGCCGCCGCGCGATGGCAGGCCAGATAGCTGGCCAGGTAGTCGTCGCAAGCGGCGATGCCGGTGTCCTCGGACAGGTCGGGTTTGGCGGCGGCGGGCTTGCTGGAAGCGCTGCGGGCACGCTCCCGTTCCCGCTGAGGGGAAGCCTTGTGGGCGGACACGGACGGGCTTGCCGCGCTGGCGCTGGCCGTTGTCGTGGTCCGTGTGGTCTCATGGGGCGCGCCGCAAGCCGCCAGCAGGCCTACGAGCGCGCTGGTCAGGATCAGGCGGGACAGTGCTGGCATGGCTCTTCTCCAGGTGGCGACCGTGCCGGCCGGGTGGCGGGCGGATCCGGGGACTGTCTGCCACTAGACTGCGCCGAAGGTCAAGAAAATCTGAATTTGTCGCCGCAGCGGTGCGGAACGGTGAACCGGCTCCATTCCGTTCGGCCCGGTTGTGCCGTTATGATCCGTCCACTGAGTTTGCCGGGGTCAGCAGAGTTTGTGGCCCGATGCTGCCGATCCGCGATCTGCCTCATCGTTCACCCCTGGGTTGTTTCCTTGCACACCAGTCAAGCCGGCCGGTCGCCTCGCGGCGGCTGTCCATAAACCCTGTGGAGTGATTAAACATGTCTGATCGTCAGGTGGGTACCGTCAAGTGGTTCAACGACGCCAAGGGCTTCGGTTTCATTGCCCGCGACAATGGCCCGGACGTTTTCGTGCATTTCCGCGCCATTACCGGCAGCGGCTTCAAGAGCCTGCAGGAAGGCCAGCAGGTCTCGTTCAAGGTGGTGCAGGGCCAGAAGGGTCTGCAGGCCGAGGAAGTGACCCCCGCCTGAGCGCCCTGCGATGCAGCAAAAACCGGACAGGGATGCCCGGTTTTTTCCGGCCTGGATAATGTCCCCGGCAGCCCGCTTGACAAATCACTCGCCGGCTGAAAATCCGTTATGCTTGGGCCGCTGCGTCTGCTTGGCTACGTGAGTGCCCGGTAAGGATTTCCTGAATCCGACTGTTGCACCGGACCCTGCATGCTCAGTAAACGTCGGCCCGCAGGGGCCGGTTTGTCTCAGCGTCTGGATAGGATCGGAGTGAGTCATGTCGGATCGTGAAGTAGGTACCGTCAAGTGGTTCAACGACGCCAAGGGTTTCGGCCTCATCAGCCGTGAGAACGGCCCTGACGTATTCGTGCATTTCCGCGCCATCACCGGCTCGGGTTTCAAAAGCCTTCAGGAAGGCCAGAAGGTGAGCTTCAAGGTCGTCGACGGCCAGAAGGGCTTGCAGGCCGAAGACGTCACCCCGGTCTGAGGCGGTGACGGCATCCGTTTGAAGAGGTCGGCGCAAGCCGGCCTCTCTTTTGTGGTGGCGGGGACAATTCGCTAGCCTGCAGCCATGGCCGACCCCTCCATCGACAGCATCCCCGCCGCGGCTGAGCCGCTGGTGCTTCCGGCAACCGCCGCCGACGGTGCCCGTTTCGAACTGCTGGCCGTGTGTCCGGCCGCGGCTTGGCAGCGCCTGCTGTACTGGATTCCGGCGATGGGCATACCGGCCCGGCATTACCTGCCGCTGGCGCAAGCGCTGGCGGCGCGGGGCATCGCGGTGGTGCTGCACGAGTGGCGTGGCATCGGCTCCAGCGACCGACGCGCCGGCCGTGGTAGCAACTGGGGTTATCGCCAGTTGCTGCAGGACGACCTGCCCGCTGGCCTAGCCACCGTGCGCCAGCGCTGGCCGCAGGCGAGCTGCCTGCTCGGCGGGCACAGCCTGGGCGGCCAGCTCGGCCTGCTCTACGCCAGCCTGCATCCGTGCGACTTCACTGGCTTGCTGCTGGTGGCCAGCGGTTCGCCGTACTGGCGATGCTTCCGGCATGGCGGGCTGATTCGGCAGGCTTATGTGCTGGCGCCCCTGCTGGCCGGGCTGATGGGTTACCTGCCCGGACGGCGGCTCGGCTTCGGCGGCAACGAGGCGCGCGGGGTGATCGCCGACTGGGCGCGCAGCGGGCGCACTGGCCGCTACGCGGCGAGCGGGATGACGCAGGATTTCGAACGTCAGCTGGCCGCGCTGCCACTGCCGTTGCTGGCGCTGCGGCTGCAGGAGGACTGGCTGGGTCCGGCGGCGTCGCTGGAGTGGCTGCTGGGCAAGCTGGGGCCGGGCGCACGGCGCGTGGAAACGATCGCACGCGACGACCTCGGCGGCCAGCCGGCCGACCATTTCGGCTGGATGGGGACGCCCGTGCCGGTCGCCGCGCGCATTGCCGACTGGCTGGCCGCGCCGGACGCAGCGTTTGTCGCAGGCGACAGCGCGGCGGGTTGATTCGGCGCGGGCCCGACTGCATGTCGAGGTACCCACGTCACCGGATACCCCCTATGAAACTGTTCGATCCGTTCACCCAGCGCAGCCTGAGCCTGCGCAACCGCCTGGTGGTCTCGCCGATGTGCGAATACTCCGCCGTCGACGGCGTGCCGAACGACTGGCACCTGGTGCACCTTGGAAGCCGCGCGGTGGGCGGCGCGGGGGCGGTGATCGCCGAGGCCACCGCGGTCTCCGCCGAAGGCCGCATCTCGCCGCAGGACACCGGCCTGTGGAACCAGACCCAGGTGGACGCCTGGCAGCCGATCACCCGCTTCATCAAGGCGCATGGCGCGGTCGCCGGCGTGCAACTGGCGCACGCCGGGCGCAAGGCCAGCACGCTGCGGCCGTGGGAAGGGCACGGCCCGGTGCCGAGCGGACAGGGCGACTGGCGCATCGTGGCGCCCTCGGCGCTGCCGTTCGACGACGGCTGGCAGGTTCCGCAGGCGCTGGACGAGGCCGGCGTCCAGACGGTGATCGCGGACTTTCGCGAAACCACCCGGCGCGCGCTGGCGGCGGGCTTCGAGCTGGTTGAAGTGCACGCCGCGCACGGCTACCTGCTGCACCAGTTCCTGTCGCCGCTGAGTAACCGGCGTGACGATCGCTATGGCGGCAGCTTCGACAACCGTACCCGGCTGCTGCGCGAGGTGCTTGCTGCCGTGCGCGAGGCGTGGCCGGCCGAACTGCCGTTGTGGCTGCGCATCTCGGCGACGGACTGGGCCGACGGCGGCTGGACGGCGGCGGAAAGCGTGGAGCTGGCGCGCCAGGTGCGGGCGCTGGGCGTGGACCTGATCGACGTCTCCAGCGGCGGCCTGGTGCCGCACGCGAAGATCCCGCTGGGTCCGGGTTACCAGGTGCCGTTCGCCGGGCAGATCCGCCGCGAGGCCGGTGTCGCCACCGGTGCGGTGGGGTTGATCACCGGCGCGGAGCAGGCCGCACAGATCGTCGCCACCGGCGAGGCCGACGTGGTGCTGATTGCGCGCGAGAGCCTGCGCGACCCGTACTTCCCGCGGCGCGCGGCACAGCGGCTGGGTGCGAAGATCGACCCGCCAGTGCAATATCAGCGGGCCTGGTAATCATCGAGGAGAACGTGATGGACGCTGCACCTGCCCTGATCGAAGGTACCCGCCTGCATGACCTCGGCGACGGCTTCATGGTGCGCCGCATGCTGCCGGTATTGCTGGCGCGGCACGTCGGCCCGTTCGTGTTCTACGACCACATGGGGCCGGTCACCTTTGCCGCCGGCAACGGCATGAACGTGCGGCCGCATCCGCACATCGGCCTGGCTACGGTGACCTGGCTGTTCGACGGCGTGATCCGCCATCGCGACAGCATTGGCAGCCTGGCCGATATCCACCCCGGCGCGGTGAACTGGATGACCGCCGGCCATGGCATTGCCCATTCCGAGCGCACGCCGCCGGAGGCGCGTCAGGGCAGCCAGCTGTTGCATGGCATCCAGGTCTGGGTGGCGCTGCCACAGGCCGACGCCGAGGTGGCGCCGGAATTCCACCATCACGACAGCGACGCGTTGCCGCGGATTCGCCAGCCCGGCGTCGAGGCGGTGTTGATCGCGGGGACTGCCTACGGCGAACGTTCGCCGGTGAAGGTGTTCGCGCCGATGTTTTTCCTCGAAGTGCGGCTGGAGGCCGGCGCCGAACTGGCGTTGCCGCCGGAACACGCCGAGCGCGGTGTGCATGTGGTCGAGGGCGCGGTGCGCTGGGGCGAGCTGGAGATTGGCGCGCAGCAGATGGCGGTGCAGGCCGGCCCGTCGGCGCCGACGCTGCGTGCGCACGAGGCCAGCCGCCTGATGTTGTTCGGCGGCGCGCCGCTGGATGGCGAACGGCACCTGTGGTGGAACTTCGTGGCCAGCACGCGCGAGCGCATCGAACAGGCCAAGGCCGACTGGCGCGAGGGGCGCTTCCCGAAAGTGGCCGGCGACGACAAGGAATTCATCCCGCTGCCGGAGTAGGCGCACGCGGATTGCCTTGCCTCGTAGGGCGGACACTGTCCGCCGCTCTCGGCTTCAACAAGGCAAAGGCCGGCGGGCAGTGCCCGCCCTACAGCGCGCACGGATCGGTTGAGTGGCAGAATCGGCGCGTCCCGCCGCGGAGCAGAAACATGTCCGGCTACAGCAGCTTCACCGAGTTCTATCCGTTCTACCTCAGCGAGCACGGCAACCGCATTTGCCGCCGGATGCACTTCATCGGCAGCACGCTGGTGCTGGCGGTGATCGTGCTGGCCCTGGCCAGCGGCCAGCTGCGCTGGCTGTGGCTGGCGCCGGTGGCCGGCTACGGTTTCGCCTGGGTCGGCCACTTCGGTTTCGAGAAGAACCGCCCGGCCACCTTCAGGCACCCGCTGTACAGCCTGATGGGCGACTGGGTGATGTACGGCCAGATGCTGCGCGGCAGGATCCGCTTCTGACGATTTTCTCCCTCCCCTGCTCGCAGGGGAGGGCCGGGGTGGGGTGCTCTTCGCCTCAGCGGTACTGCTGGTGGCAGCTCTTGCAGGTCTCGCCAACCGGCTCGATCGCGGCCGTCACCGCTTCGCAGCTCGCTGGCGCGGCCTGCACGGCCTGGTGCAGGCGTTCCTGCAACTGGGTGGCATCGTCGGTGAAGGCCTTTTCGTCGATGCCGAACACCGGCATGACGTCGCTGGCGGTGGACTCCAGGCGGGCCAGGTGATGTTGCACCTTCGCCGGGTCGCACTGCTTCGCCTTGATCGCGTTCTTCAGTTCACCCACGTGGTAGCCCATGGTTTCCATCACCGCCTTCGGCATCGGGTTGCGCGCGGCCAGCGCATTCATCACGTGGGCCGTGCCGATCACACCGATCACCAGGCCAAGCAGGATCAGCAGGGCTGCACGCATCGCTACGATTCCGAGGTTGGGAAACCCGCAGGATAGCGCGGCCCGCCGCACGTCATCCGCGCAGGCACGATAAAATGGCGCCTTTGCAACAGGATTCCCCGGTGACCCACGCAGATACGACCACGCACCCGCCCGGCGGCACCACCGGCGCGGCGACGTTCCCGGCCGAACGCTTCGCCGGCGTCGAGCGGCTGTACGGCAGCGGCAGCGTGGCCGCGCTGGCAGGCAAGCACGTCTGCGTGATCGGCATCGGCGGCGTCGGCTCGTGGGCGGTCGAGGCGCTCGCGCGCAGTGGCGTGGGGCAGCTCACCCTGATCGACGCCGATGAGGTCTGTGTGTCCAACACCAACCGCCAGCTGCACGCGCTGGACGGCGAGTACGGCAAGCCCAAAGTAGGCGTAATGGCGGCGCGCGCCCACGCGATCAACCCGACTATCCGGCTGGAGGCGGTCGAGCGTTTCCTCACCCCGGCCACGCTGGATGAACTGCTCGACCGCGGCTACGACGTGGTGCTGGACGCCTGCGACGCGTTCCGCGTGAAGCTCGAAACGATCGCCTGGTGCCGCCGGCGCAAGCTGCCGATCGTCAGCGTGGGTTCGGCCGGCGGGCGTACCGACCCGACCCAGATCCGCGTGCGCGACCTCTCGCGCACCGAACACGACGCGATGTTCAGCCTGATCCGCAAGAAGCTCCGCGCCGACTTCAACTTTCCGCGCAACCCGGATCGCTATTTCGGCGTTTCAGCCGTCTATTCGCTGCAGAACGTGCAGTATCCGCAACCGGACGGCACGGTCTGCGGCACCCGCCCGCCCGGCGGCGACGCGATGAACCTGGCCTGCGGCGGTGGGCTGGGCGCGGCCACCCATGTCACCGGCGCCTTCGCGTTCGCGGCGGTGGGCAAAGTGCTGGAGAAGCTGCTGGGGTGACTGGACACGGGCGCGCGCGCCCGTGTCCACATGTAGAGACGGCCGGCCGGCGTCAGGTCAAACTCGCCATGCGGTTCTCGCGTCCGGGCGGAGAACGGCTACAAATTGCCAGGCTTGTCGGCCGGTGGGTTGCCATCCGAGGTCTTGTCATCCGGGGTCTTGTCCGTAGCCGCCTTGCCCTCGCTGGCGGAAACCGGAATCAGGGCGCCCACCGAGGTGGTGCCGACCGGATCCGTCTTGAATTTCGGGTCGTAGGGGTTGTCGCTTTCGCGGAACTGCTGATAGGCCACCACGCCATGCATGTCATGCCCACTGGTGATCTCGAAGCCCGTGGTGTCCGTATGCAAGGGCGTGCCCGTCATGCTTTTGCCCGTCCTGGGAGCCGAGGGGCCGCCTGTCGAGCCGACCTTCAGCGGCCCGGTGGCGCCGCCGGTGCGTGAGCCGGTCATGCCTGCGCGCACCTGGGCCCAGCGCACCTTGGCCCGGTGCAGGGCGGTGGCGTCGCCGTAAGTAGGCTTCAGCTGGTTCCACAGAGTATCGACCCGGGTGAAGTCGGCTTCGCTCAGCGGCGTGATCATCAGGTTGCGCGTCGCGACGTATTGCGGTGTGTTGCGCTCAGCCGCCAGAACCATCCAGGCGGCGCCCAGCGGCCGATCCACCGGCACCCCCTGGCCGCGGTAATACATCACCCCGAGGTTGTATTCGGCCGGCTTGTACGCCCATGACGCCGCGACCTTGTACATGTCGATCGCGTAGCGGTAGTTCTTCTGCTCGTAGGCGCGGGCGGCTATCCTGAAAAAATACACGCCCGGCCTGGCATCGCTCTCGGGGCTGGTGAAGTCCTCGTTCGGCGAGGCGCCGAAGTTAGGGTCACTGTCGTACGAGGGCGCGGCGGTGGAGGGAAGGTAGGCTGGAGAAGCTGGGGTGCTGGTAGCCGCGGCGCCGCTTTGCCCCCAGGCCGGCAGCGCCATGGTGAGCGCCAGGCCAGCAAGCATCCATGCGCAGGTGCCGGAAACACGTTCCATGACCATGAGCGATCTCCTTTCACCAGGTTGGTGACCATGGGATATACGCCTGGGGTGATCGGTGATGCAAGCCCGGCCCAGGTCATGCCGGCTCGCCATCCGCTCGCTGGAGCGTCCCGCGATCGAACTCCACAGGATGTGTCCGGGGGCTTGCGGTGATCGCGGTGCGCCCCGTGAACGCGCACATCCCGCTCATCCGCACGCTCCTGCTGCCTCACCATCCCATGTAATGACCGCCGTTGATCGCCAGGTTGGCGCCGGTGATCCAGGCGGCCTGGTCGCCGGTGAAGAAGGCCACCGCGTGGGCGATCTCCTCCGGCTTGCCGAGGCGGCCGACCGGGATCTGCGCCACGATCTTCTCGCGCACTTCCTCCGGCACCGCCATCACCATGTCGGTGCCGACATAGCCGGGCGAGACGGTATTCACGGTGATGCCGAACTTCGCGTTCTCCTGCGCCAGCGAGATGGTGAAGCCGTGCATGCCGGCCTTCGCCGCGGCGTAGTTGGCCTGGCCGTACTGGCCCTTCTGGCCGTTGATCGAGCTGATCTGCACGATGCGGCCCCACTTGCGCGCGCGCATGCCCTCGATCACCGGGCGGGTGACGTTGAAGCAGGCGTTGAGGTTGGTGTTGATCACGTCCGTCCACTGCTGGTAATTCATCTTGTGGAAGGTGGTGTCGCGGGTGATGCCGGCGTTGTTGACCAGGATGTCGACCGCGCCGCACTTCTCCTCGATCGCCTGGATCATCGCCGCGCAGGCGACGGGGTCGGAGACGTCGCCGGACACCATGCACACCTCGATGCCATCGGCCGCCATCGCCTTGCGCCAGACTTCGGCCTTGCCCGGGTCACGATAATTGGTGGCCACCCGATGTCCCTGTCCGGCGAGGTAGCGAACGATCGCGCTGCCGATGCCGCCGGTGCCGCCTGTGACCAATGCCGTGCGCTGCGTCATGTCCTTGGAACTCCTGTGCAGGTGAAGCGTGGACTGTCGCGCCGGAGCATGGCGAGGGCATGTTTCAGCCGCTGTCGCCAGGCGCCGGCGCGTCCGGCATTTATAGCGTTTCAGGCGAAAGAGTGACCGCTGCAATGCGGCAAATCCGCCGGCTCGAAGTTGGCCAGCGCCTGGGCCAGCAGGTCGCCGGCATCGGCTGCCATGGCCGGCGCCGGCACGCGCAGGAACGCCAGCGCCCGCCGCAGCGCCGGCAGCGGATCGGCCGGGTCGACCGGAAACGCCCGCTCGGACTTCGACAGCTTGCGCCCCTCCGCATCGAGCACCAGCGGCAGGTGGCGATACACCGGCGTGGGCAGGCCGAGGCAGCGCTGCAGCCAGATCTGCCGCGCGGTGGAGTCGAGCAGGTCCTGCCCGCGCACCACCTCGGTGATGCCTTGGAAGGCGTCGTCGACCACACAGGCGAGCTGGTAGGAATAAAGGCCCTCGACCCGGCGGACCACGAAGTCACCCACGTCGTCGCGCAGGTTCTGCTGCTGCGGACCCTGCAGCGCGTCGTCGAAGGCGATGGTGATATCCGGCACGTGCAATCGCCAGGCCGGCGCCTGGCCGGGCTGCGGCAGTGCGACGCAGCGGCCATCGCGGTGGATGCCGCCGGCGCCGGCCAGTTCGCTGCGACTGCACCAGCAGGGGAACACCTGGCCGGCCACGCGCAGCTGTTCGAACGCCGCGTCGTAGGCGGCGATGCGCCGTGACTGGAACAACGCCGGCGCGTCGGCGACCAGGCCGAACGCCGGCAGCGCGGCGAGGATGCCGGCGGCCGAGCCGGGAACCTCGCGCGGCGGGTCGATGTCTTCCACCCGCAGCAGCCACTCGCCGCCGGCATGCCGCGCGCACAGCCAGCTGCCCACCGCGGCGACCAGCGAGCCGAAGTGCAGTTGCCCGGTGGGCGAGGGGGCGAAGCGACCGCGGTGGATCATCGGCGCATTCTAGGGTAGCGGCGCGTGCCCGGTCGCCGCCCGCAACCCTTGAAAGCGGTCGCTTGCGCCCCGAATCTTGAGCCACGGTTTTTCCGTTTCCTTCATGACTGCCACAGAGAGACAGCCATGCGTCGCATCGCATTGTTCATTGCTACCAACCTTGCCGTCCTGCTCCTGCTGAGCATCGTCCTCCGTCTGTTCGGCATCGACCAGATGGCCGCCGCCCGCGGTTACGGCGGCATGGGCGGCCTGCTGGCCTACGCCGCCGTGTTCGGCATGGGCGGCGCCTTCATTTCGCTGGCGATGTCCAAATGGATGGCCAAGATGTCCACCGGCGCGCGGGTGATCGAGCAGCCGCAGAACGAGACCGAGCGCTGGCTGGTCGACACCGTGCGCCGCCACGCGCAGAACGCCGGCATCGGCATGCCCGAGGTGGCGATCTACGACGCGCCGGAAATGAACGCGTTCGCCACCGGCATGACCAAGAACAGCTCGCTGGTGGCGGTCAGCTCCGGTCTGCTGCAACAGATGAACCGCGAGCAGGCTGGCGCCGTACTCGGCCACGAGATCGGCCACGTGGCGAACGGCGACATGGTCACCCTGACCCTGATCCAGGGCGTGCTGAACACGCTGGTGATCCTGGCCGCGCGCATCGTGGGCCGGTTGGTCGACAGTTGGATGAGCGGCGGTCGCGACGACCGCGAAGGCGGTACCGGCATAGGCTATTTCGTGACCGTGATTGTGCTGCAGCTGGTGTTCGGCCTGTTCGCCTCGGTCATCGTGGCCGCGTTTTCGCGCTGGCGCGAGTTCCGCGCCGACGCGGCGGGCGCGCAGTTTGCCGGCCGCGGTGCGATGATCTCGGCACTGCAGCGACTGCAGGCCAACCACGGCGAGAACACGCTGCCGCAGACGATCGCCGCGTTCGGCATCTCCGGTCCGCTGGCCGACGGCTTCAGGCGCCTGTTCATGAGCCACCCGCCGCTGGAGGAGCGCATCGCCGCGCTGCAGAAGGTGGCCTGAGGCACCGCATTGCTCCCTCCCCTGCAAGGCAGGGGAGGGCTGGGGTGGGGTGCTTTTGATCTTGATCTGAATAGCCAAGGTCAAGGGCGACCCCCTCCCAACCTCCCCCTGCCCCAAGGGACTCCCTTCGGTCGCGGGCAGGGGGAGGAGCCAATCTTCATAGTCAACGTCAGTACGGAACATCCACGCATGAACGCACCCGCCGAAACCCGCAAATTCGAAGCCGAAGTCGCCCAGGTACTGCACCTGGTCACCCACTCGCTGTACTCGCACAAGGAAATCTTCCTGCGCGAGCTGATCTCCAACGCCTCCGACGCCTGCGACAAGCTGCGCTTCGAGTCGATCGCCAAGCCCGAGTTGATGGCCGGCGACAGCGAACTGCACATCGACGTCAGCTGGGATCCGGATGCGCGCACCGTCACCGTGCGCGACAACGGCATCGGCATGAGCCGCGACGAGGTGGTGGCGAACATCGGCACCATCGCCAGCTCCGGCACACGCCGTTTCCTGGAGGCGATGTCGGGCGAACAGAAGGCCGACGCGCGCCTGATCGGCCAGTTCGGTGTGGGCTTCTATTCCGCCTTCGTCGTCGCGGACAAGGTCACTGTGCTCAGCCGTCGCGCCGATGCGCCGGCCGCCGAGGGCGTGAAGTGGGAAAGCGACGGCAAGGGCGAGTACACGCTGGAACCGGTCGAGCTGGCCGAGCGCGGCACCGCCGTGATCCTGCACCTGAAGGCCGACGAGGATGAGTTCCTCAGCCGCTGGCAGCTGCGCGCGCTGATCACCCGCTACTCCGACCACGTGGCGTTCCCGATCCGCATGCCAACCGAGAAGGACGGCAAGCCCACCGACGAATTCGAGACCATCAACGCCGCCTCGGCGCTGTGGACCAAGCCGAAGTCGGAGATCAGTGACGCGGACTACCAGAGCTTCTACAAATCGCTCGGCCACGACTTCAACGACGCGCTGGCGTGGACGCACAACCGCGTCGAAGGCAGCCAGAGCTTCACCACCCTGTTGTACCTGCCGTCGCAGCCGCCGTTCGACCTGATGATGGGCGGCCGCGACGAGCGCAAGGGCCTGAAGCTCTACATCAAGCGCGTCTTCATCATGGACGCCGCCGAGGAGCTGCTGCCGAACTACCTGCGCTTCGTGCGCGGCGTGGTCGACGCCGACGACCTGCCGCTCAACGTCAGCCGCGAGATCCTGCAGCACAACCGCCAGCTCGAGCGGATCAAGGCCGCCTGCGTCAAGCGCGTGCTCGACCTGATCGAAAAGCTGGCCAAGGATGAGCCGGAGAAGTTTGCCACCTTCTACCGAGCCTTCGGCAACACGCTCAAGGAAGGCATCAGCGAAGACGCCAACAACCGCGAGCGCATCGCCAAGCTGCTGCGCTTCGCCAGCACCAAGGGCGAAGGCATCGAGCAGACCGTCTCGTTCGACGACTACATCGGCCGCATGGCCGTGGGCCAGGACACCATCTGGTTCATCACCGCCGACAGCTACGCCGCCGCCGCCGGCAGCCCGCAGCTGGAAGCGTTCAAGGCCAAGGGCATCGAAGTGCTGCTGATGTTCGACCGCATCGACGAATGGATGATCGGCAGCTTGAGCGAGTACGAAGGCAAGAAGCTCAAGAACGTGGCGAAGGGCGACCTGCTGCTGGACGAGGCCGACAAGAAGAAGCTGGAAGAGGCCACCAAGGAGGCCGAGCCGCTGCTGAAGAAGCTGAAGGAGCTGCTGGGCGACCGCGTGGGCGAGGTCAAGGTTTCCGCCCGTCTCACCGATTCGCCGTCGTGCCTGGCCCTTTCCGATTACGAGATGGCGCCGCATCTGGCGCGCCTGCTGCGCGAAGCGGGGCAGGACATGCCGGAGTCGAAGCCGACGCTGGAGATCAATCCGCAGCATCCGCTGGTCAAGCGCGTCGAGACGGAAACCGATGAAGGCAGGGCCCGCGATCTCGCCATCTTGCTGCTGGAGCAGGCGGAGATTTCCGCCGGGGCGCAGCTGCCGGATCCGGCGGCATTCGTGCAGCGGATGAATCGGGTGTTGATGGGGTGAGGCGGGAGCGCGTTGCTGATGTGCAAGGCCGCCGATCTGGCGGCCTTATCTCTGCTGTCATCCTCGATTACTCGTCACTCCATCCATCAACGTTCGTCATGCCGGCGAAGGCCGGAATCGCGTTATCTTCCCCACACCGTCATGCCGGCGCAGGCCGGCATCGCACTTGTCCTTGTCGTTCGTGGCCAAGAAGCTTTCGTCCGCCTTTGGTGATCGAGTCACTTTCTCTTGCGTGACCAAGAGAAAAGTAACCAAAAGAGTTAGGGTCACCCCGCTTGGTGCTTGCTGGGCATCGGGCAACTGCTTCTGCGTTGCCTAAACTCGAGCATCCATGTCGCGTCCGGCACCCTTGCGATCGAGGGTACGGGGCTCGTGCGCAAGGCCTGAACCTTGCGCATGACCGCCACGCCGATTCAGTGATCTGCTGCGGGAGCGCGCGCCGGCGCGGCGCCGGGGGCGTTGCGGATCGTGTTCTGGATGGCGGGCATCGGTGTGGGCCGATAGTTCGGGCTGTTCCAGTTCCGGCTCATGTCACGGTGGTCGCCGTAGCGCAGCCGCATCCCGCGGTTGAAGGAATCCTGGCTGGCCAGCGCCAGTCGATGGCCGTCGATATGCACCCAGTACCAGGAGCCCGAGGGTACTGGCGAGATGGATTCGTAGACGAATTGGGCGTCGTAGCCGCCTTCGGTACGGGGCGTCGTGTGCAGCACCAGATTGGCGATGAACTGGCTGGCGATCGGGCGTCCCTTCTTGTCGGTGGCCGGCTTGCTGATCATTTCGTTCAGGTTCGCGCGCATCAGCCGGTCGAGCGAAGGCGGCAGCTTCATCGCCGGCGAGGCGTCGGTGATCTTGCCTTGCGCGTTCACCTGCACCAGTACCGGCAGGACCTTGGGGCGGAATTCGTTGAGCGAACCGGAGGGGGTTGCGGCCGCGCCCGTACCGGCGGCCAGCATGGCGAGCAGCAAGGACAGCTGGATGGATTTCATGAGGGCCTCCCCGGGTCGCCGCTGGCGAGGGCGCAACGTGGCGCTTCCCGGCGCAGCCACTGTCCTCTGCCCCGCATGCCCCGTCAATCGCCACCGGCGACCCCGCGGCCCGTTCCATAAGCCGGCTGAAAGGCGGGCCGCGTAGCTTGCGGCGGGAAGGCAGGCGCTGCCTGTCGTGCGGGAGCCGAAAGATGCCTGCATCAAGGTTCTGGCTGTTCGCCGCCGTCATCCTGTTTTCAGGCGGCGTCCATGCGGGGGATGGCCCGTTCGGCATCGACCACCGCGTCCACTACGACAACAGCGGCATCTGGAACCGCTCCAACCAGAACGCGCTGCTGTACGGCACGATCGGCACGGTGGTCGGCGGTGCCCTGGTGTTCGGCGACAACGACCAGCTGGGCGACACGTTCTGGCGCTCGGTGGATGCGATGGCGGTGACCAGCCTCGGTGCCGAGGCGATGAAGTACACCTTCCAGCGCAAACGTCCTTCGCAGACCGACGATCCCGACCGTTTCTTCGCCGGCGGCCACGCGCAGAGCTTTCCCAGCGGGGAAGTGGCGGCGATCTCGGCGGCGATCACGCCGTTCATCGTCACCTACGGGCGCGATCATCCGGCCGTGTATGCGCTGGCCCTGCTGCCGGCGTACGACGCGGTGGCGCGGGTGAAGACGCATGGCCACTGGCAGAGCGACGTGCTGGTCGGCGCCGCGCTGGGCACCGGGATCGGCCTGTGGGCGGCGCACCGGGATTCGCCGCTGATCATCAGCTGGCTGCCCGGCGGCTTCAAGGTCGGTTTCATTCACCGCTTCAAGTGAGGCGCGCGGGCCGCCGCCTCAGCACTGCGTGCGGCCGCCGGCGAGTTGCTTGCACGGGTGGAAGATCGGCTGGTCCGATACCGGCGGCGGGTGTTGGCCGTCGTCGTGGTCGCGATGCCGGCGCGGGTACGGCGGGCCCCAGTAGGCGGGCGGGGCGTTGTAGACTGGCTGGCTCAGCTGGTTCTGGTAGTCCGCGTTCTGCTGGCGCAGCGCCGCGTTCTCGGCCTGCAGCCGGTCGCGGTCGGCAGCCTGTGCCGCCGCCTGGTCGGCCAGCGCCTGCTGCTGTGCCTCCTCCGTGCGTTGCTGCGCCGCGTAGGCCTCGTCGGCGTCGCGCTGGGCCTTCTCGTCCATGGCCTGCTGGCGGGCGTCGACACGCTGCTGGTAGAGCGCTTCGAGGTGGCGTGATTGCGCATAGCGTTTGGCCAGCTCGTCCTGGCCCAGGCGCAGGTAGCGGTCGATGACTTCGGTGTCGTCGGCCTGGTGCAGCAGTTCGCCGCTGCCGTTCGGGCAGGGATGGTCGGTGTAGGCGACCTGCCCGCCCTGCGTGCATTTGTAGATGTTCTGGGCGCCAGCGGCCGGCGCCGCGGCCAACAGCATGGCGGCAGCCAGGCAACGGATTCCCGCGGTGAGGCTTTTCATGACGGCGACATTCTGCACCCGGCCGGCATCGCCCGCATGCCGGTGGCCGGAACGGAAGGCCGCTGGGCGTGGGTCCGGCTGCGGCAGGCGGTCAGGGCCGTCGACAGGAGGTGAAGGCAATGGCCCCGTCTCGGGTCATTCCAGACCGAGAAATCGCTTCCTGATACCGCAAAAATGAGATTTGCATCACATTTATGGTGCTAGCGTTCTTCGCTGCGGGTGCCGCCCGAGGGGTGGCTGGGTGCCCAGGGTCCGGTCGAGCGGACGGGGGAGGGTGCCTGGCAAGGGAGTGCGTCACCTCGTGCGGGAGCGCGATGCGTCATGACGCAAGCTTCGGCGATGCCGGCATTCCGGTACCGCGCCTTCATCAGCTACAGCCACCGGGACAAGGCCTGGGCTGGCTGGCTGCATCGGGCGCTGGAAACCTACGCGGTGCCGAAGCGCCTGGTCGGCCAGGCGACGGCGTTCGGGGGCGAGATACCCGAACGCCTGGCGCCGATTTTCCGCGACCGCGACGAGCTGGCCAGCGCCACCGACCTGGGGCGCAAGGTCAACGAGGCACTGGCGCAATCGGAAAGCCTGCTGGTGATCTGTTCGCCGCGCTCGGCGACCTCGCACTGGGTCAACGAGGAGGTGCTGGCGTTCAAGCGGCGCGGGCGCAGCGAGCGGATCTTCTGCCTGATCGTCGATGGCGAACCCGGCGCGAGCGGGCTGCCCGGCCGCGTCGCCGAGGAGTGTTTCGCGCCGGCGCTGCGTCATCCACTCGGCGCGGACGGTGAGTTGAGCCACCAGCGCACCGAACCGATCGCCGCCGATGTGCGGCCCGGCAAGGACGGCAAGGCCAACGCCAAGCTGAAGTTGATCGCCGGCATGCTCGGTGTCGGCCTGGATGTGCTGAAGCGGCGCGAACTGCAGCGGCGCACCCGGCGCATGGCCGCGCTGGCCACGCTGGCGCTGATCGTGATGGCGGTGACCACCGTGCTGGCGATCACCGCGCTGATCGCCCGCCACGCCGCGGTGGTCGCCAGCCAGGCCGCCGAGCGTCGGCAGAAGCAGGCCGAGGATCTGGTCGGTTTCATGCTGGGCGATCTCAACGACAAGCTGGCACGGACCTCGCGGCTGGACATCATGGAAGCCGTGGACGACCACGCGATGCGCTACTTCCAGTCGCTGCCGACCACCGACGTCACCGACGAGGCGTTGGCCCAGCGGGCCAAGACGCTGGAACAGATCGGCAGCGTGCGGCTTGACCAGGGCCATCTGCCTGCGGCGCTGGCGTCCTATCAGGCGGCCTTGAAGCTGGCGCGTGCGCTGGCCGATGCCGCGCCCGCCGACGTGCCGCGGCAACTGGCTGCCGCGGAAATCCTCGCGTTCATCGGCATGACCCATTGGCGGCAGGGGCAGCTGGATGCCGCGCAGCGGAATTTCGTCTCGGCGCAGGCCATCCTGCAGCGCGCTCGCTCGCTCGTGCCGGATGACCGGCAACTGCAGTTCCAGCTGGCGACGATCGACAACAACCTCGGCCACACGATGGAGGCGCGCGGCCAGCTGGACGAGGCGATGCTCTCGTACCGGAGCATGCTGCCGCTGATGCGCAAGCTGGTCGCGGCCCAGCCCGACAATGCCGAGTGGTCGGCGTCGCTTGGCGCGGCACACAACAATCTGGGCAAGCTGGCGCTGATGCGTGGCGAACTGGCCACGGCCATCGCGCAGTATGGCGCCGATGATGCGATCGAGTCTGCGCTGGCGGCGCGCGATCCGAAGGACACCGACCAACGCGACAGCATGCTGATCGTCCGCGCCATCCTGGGGCGCACGCGGGCGCTGGCCGGCGACGTTACCTCCGGCATCGCCGGATTGCAGCAGGCGGTCGACATCGCCACGCAGTTGCAGGTAATCGACTCGGGTAATGCCGGCTTTCAGGAACACGCGGCGTTGTACGCCACCCAGTTGAGCCGGTTGCGGCGGCTGAGCGGCGACGGGGCAGCGGCGGCCGCGCTCACCGCGCGGGCATTGACGACCTTCGCCAGCCTGACCCGGCAGGATCCGGGCAACACGGCCTGGCGGCGCGAATTTGCCGAGGCGCAACTGGAGCAGGCCGCGCAATCGCGGGGCGCCGGTCGAACCGAGCTGGCGCGCGCGCAGGCCCGCGCCGCACTGCGCCTGCTCGATCCGCTGCGCGCCCAGCAACCGGACGATCGCGCCACCTTGCTGGCAACGGTGGGCGCGAAGCTGTCGCTTGCCGTGGTCACCGACGATGCAGCTGCCGCGCAGCAACTGCGCAACGACGCCTTGAGCGCGATGCAGGCAGTGAGAAGCGGCGGCAGCGATCCCCGGCTGCTGGCGTTGCGGGTCGAGGCGCTGCTTGCGCTCGGCAGAAAGGCCGAAGCGCAACCGTTGATCCAGCAATTATGGAACAGCGGCTACCGCGACATGGCGCTGGTGAACGTATTGCGGCGCGCGCACATCGACTACCCAGCCAATACGGCATTCCAGCAGAAACTGCTGGCGGCAATCGACACGAACGCTCGCCCGTAAGGGCGGGCGCAACGGACAGGGGAAATGGCAGCACCAGCAAGCGTGGTATCGGCTCAACCCCCATCACCAAGGAATCCATCATGCCGAACAATTTTGATGTCACCCTCGACAAGAGCATGACCCCGTGGTGTCTCGACATCGACCAGCACGGCAATGCGAACGTCAGCCGAAGTCCCGACCGGCAGACCATCACGTGGCGGCTGACCGGGAACGCCGCCACTGGAAAGTTCAACTCGCAACAGGACTCCCCGCCGGGTTTTGCCTGGATTGGCAAGCTGCCGCCGACGGGCATCTTCGGCGACCCCGAGCTGGGCGAGAACGGCAAGGAGCTCAGCATCAGCGATCTCAACAACAGCGCCGCCACGTCGGGAGAGTGGGTCTATCAGTTGAGCGCCAAGATCGGCGACCAAGTCTACCAGTCGCGTGTGACGTCCATGACCGCTACCACGACGAGCCCCACGATCAAGAACACCTAGCAGGGTGTTGGAAAACATCCTGCCGGTGCGGGCCATGGAAGGCCCGTCGCGAAGCAGGCACGCCAGGTATCTGCTTCGGCGCAGCCAGCCACGGACGTGTGCCAAAGCGGGCGTTCGACAAGGGCAGGACGCCAACCCTTCTCGACAACCTGCCAGCGGACCGCGTACATGTCCGCAACCCGGCGGGGCAGGCACACCCCGCCAACAACGATCTTCAACCAGTTCTGGAGAACATCGTGTCCATTACCGAAAATCAGCCCAACCCGGGTGCGCCGCTGCCGGACAGCGAAGAGAGAGAGGTGGGGCGAGCCACGAGAGCGGGCCGGCGCCCGAGCAGACTACGAGCCCACTGTCGCCGGATACCACCACCGCACCGCTGATCAAGAACAACTGACGCGCCGCCGCCAACAGCGAGTCAAACATCGTGGCTAGTCCGATTCCATGGGGAAGCGGACGGCGATGGCTTGCTCCGCATCACCGGGCCGCGAGGCCATGCATTGTCCACCGTGATACTCAGCATCATCCGGAAGCCGCCATGACTCCCTTGGTTGTCGGTGTCACCAGCCATCGCAATATTCCCGCGCACGAGATCGAACCGATCCGGCAGCGTGTGCGGGATTTCCTGGCGCGACTGCGGCGCGACTTCCCCGGGTTGCCGCTGGTGGTGGTGTCCGCACTGGCCGAGGGCGGCGACCAGCTGGTCGCGCACGAGGCGCTCGCCGTCGGTGCGCGGCTGGTGGCGCCGCTGCCGCTGCCACCGGACATGTACGTCGAGGACTTTTCCAGTGCGGCCGTGCGTGCCAGCTTTCACCTGCTGTGCAACCAGGCCGAGATCGTGCTGCTGCCGCAGCTGATGGGACAACCGCGGCAGGCGATCGGCTCACCGGGCGTGGCGCGCGATCGCCAGTACGCCAAGGCCGGCGTCTATATCGCCAGCCACTGCCATATCCTGCTGGCGATCTGGGACGGCAAGGTATCGGGCCGGCTCGGCGGCACCGCGCAGATCGTCAACTATCATCTGAGCGGTACTATGCCCGGCCTGATCGACCGGCGCCGGGATACACCCCACGTGCTGGGCGGCGGTGACGAGAGCCTGCTCTACCACATCGTCTGTTCGCGCGACGGGGTCGATGGCGCGCCGGCCGCCGGGCTGCTGCCATTGCAGACGTTGTGGCGCACGGCCGATACGGTGGCAGCCGCCGGCAACCTGCCGGCGGATTTTCAGCTGATGTTCGCGCGCATGGTCGAGTTCAACGGCGAGTGCGACACGTATGCCGACGAGATCGCGACTTCGACGCGACCGGCCGACACGGTGGATGCCACGGCAGACGTCGACGGCCTGTTTCGCGCTGCCGACTGGCTGGCGCTGCACTTTCAGCGGCGCGTGTTGCTGGCGATGCGCCTGACCTACACGCTGGCGGCACTGATGGGTATCGCCTTCACCTTCTACGCCCACCTGCCCGCGCAGGATTTCCTGATCTACCTGTTCCTGTTGCTGTTCGCCAGCGGCGGTGCGGTGGCGATGCTTGCCAGGCGCCGCGGCTGGCATCGCAAGTACCTGGACTACCGCGCGCTGGCGGAGGGTTTGCGGATCCAGTCGTACTGGCAGCGGGCGAACATCGCGGCGAACGCCGACCACGAGTTCGCCCACGACAACTTCCTGCAGAAGCAGAACATCGAACTGGGCTGGATCCGCAACGTCATGCGCGCCGCCGGCCTGCAGGCGGCGATCCGGCCGGCGCAGCCGCCACCCGCGGCATTGGCGCAGGTCATTGCGGAGTGGGTCGGCGAATCCGGCAAGTCCGGACAGCTGCATTACTACGAACGCAAGACCGCCGAGCGCACCGGGCTGCACCATGTCACCGAGGCGGTCGGCTCGCTCAGCCTGTGGGGCGGCGTGGCGATCAGCGTGTTCCTGGCGGTGTTCGTGCACCGGCTGTCGCACGACACCAAGACCATCCTGGTGCTGGTCATGGCGGTGCTGTCGATCATGGCTGCCGTGCGTGAGGCGTATGCCTACCGCAAGGCCGACAAGGAGCTGATCCGGCAGTACCGTTTCATGCAGCGCATCTTCACCAGTGCACGCGCGGCGCTGGATCGCACGAGCGATCCCGCGCTGCAGCGGCAGATCCTGCTTTCACTCGGCGACGCCGCGCTCACCGAGCATGCCGAGTGGACCCTGATGCAACGCGAGCGGCAGGTCGAGCACAGCAAGCTCTGATCGTTTCGGCTGGCCGGCTGACGGTTCCTAGGAGCCCTGCCGACCCATCAAGGAGGTGTGCCCAGCTCGTGCGGCGCAGCGGTCTCCGCCACCCGCTGCCATGCGTGCAGGCCGAGCACCGCCAGCAGCACGAAGCCGGCATATAGCACCGAAGTGATCAGCAGGTGCTTGTAGACGTACTCGCCCACGTAGATCACGTCCACCGCGATCCACAGCCACCACGAGGCGACGTGCCGCTTCGCCTGCCACCACTGCGCGACCAGACTGAAGGCGGTCAGCGCCGCATCCAGCCATGGCAGCGCGGCGTCGGTGCGGTAGTGCATGAACGCGCCCAGCGCCAGCGCACCGAGGCAGCCGATGGCCAGGTGCGCGATGGCCTGCCGCGGCAGCAGGGCGGCCACTTCCACGCGGCCGTCCCCGCCCAAGTGCTGCAGCCAGCGCCACCAGCCGTAGCCGATCAGCACCGCGAAGGCCAGCTGCAGCAGCGCATCGGAGTACAGCTTCGCGTGGACGAACACCCACGCGTAGACCAGCACCGAGACCAGTCCCACCGGCCAGCACCACGGGCGACGGCGGGTGGTGAGCCAGACGGCCCAGGCGCTGACCAGCGCGGCGACGAGTTCGACCCAGCTCATCGCAGGCGCTCAGAACGCCACGGTCAACGAGAGCCGGGCCAGCCGCGGCGCACCCGGGAACAGGTAGCGGTCGCCGCCGGTGCTGCCGGTGTCGCGCCAGTAGAAGCGGTCGAACACGTTGTCGACGTTCAGCCGCCAGATCAGTGCGTGGTCGCGCCACCGGCTCTCGTAGCGCAGGCCGGCGTCAAACACGTGGTAGGCCGGAACCTTGACCGTGCCATCGGGCGTGGCGGGATTGCTGCCGGCGTAGCGCCAGCCGCCGAGCACGCTCAGCTGCGGGGCGAACGGCAGGCGGTAATCCAGATAGACGGCCGAACGCACGCGCGGCACGTTGATGACCTGGTGGCCTTCGTAGCCGGGCGTGCCGGTGCCCTGCGCACGGGCGCGAATCAGGTTGATGCTGGCGGTAAGGCGCAGGTCGTCGCTGATGCGGCCGGCAGCGCCGAGCTCCAGCCCGCTGTGCACCTCGCTGCCGCGCTGCACGAAGGTGAAGCCTTCGGGCGTGCTGTCCGGTTGCGCGAACTGGTAGGCCTGACGGGTGCGGTACAGCGCGGCATTGAAGCTGAGCGCGTCGCTCCAGTCGTACTTCACGCCGGCCTCGAGCTGGCGCGACAGCACCGGCGCCAGCGTGGTGCCGCCATTGGAGGTCCAGTATGGCGCCTGGGCGCCCAGCGACAGGCCCTTGCTGTAGCTGAGGTAAGTGGTCAGTGGCGCGATGGGCTGCCACATCAGCGCCGTCTGCGGCAGGAACTTGCTCAGCCGGGTGTCGCGCTGGAGCAGCCCGCTGCTGTCGTAGTCGCGCTCGTGCAGGCGCACGAAGCGACCGCCGCCGAGCAGTTGCCAGTGCTCGCCCAGGTGCAGGCGGTCGAGCGCGAACAGCGAGTGCTGCCAGCTGGTCAGCGTGCGCGCGGACGGGCCGGGTTGGTTCGGCGAGGGGGCGAAGTAGGGCGGGTTGGCGTCGTCGATGTTGGCCGTGCCCACATAGTCGTAGACGTACGGCCGCTGGTCGAGGGTGCGGCGGAACGCGCTGGCACCGAGGCTGATCTCATGCCCGATGGCGCCGGTGTCGAAGCTGCCCTTGAGCACGGCGCGCAGCTCGTCGTTGACGCGGGTGTCGCCGGGGCTGCGGAAATCGTAGACGTCGTAGTCGCCGTTCGGCGCAAAGAAATAGCCCGGCGTGACGCCGCTGGCGCAGGCCGGCGAATAGAAGCAGCCGTAGGCGAAGGCGACGTTGTCGTTGATCCGGCTGCGGCTATGGCCGGCCGAGAGCTGCATGCTCCAGGTGTCGCCGAAGCGGTGGTCGAGGCGCGCGGTGGTGTTGCTGGCCGCGATGCCTACCGGCTGCTGCCACGGCTCGAAGCCGAGCATGCGGGTGCGGCTGGGGTGGGGTGGCAGGGTCGTGCCGCCCAGCAGCTGGTAGCCGGAGACCGAACGCTGGCCGCTGGTCTGGTAGTCGGTGTCCAGCTGCAGCGTGGTGTCCTGGCTGATCTTCCAGTCCGCCGCCAGCGAGAGGAAGTTGCGCCGGCCGTCGGCGTGTTCGACCCACGAATGCATGTCCTCGTGAGCGGCGTTCACCCGCACGCCGAAGGCGGGCGACAGCCAGCCGCCGACATCCACCGCGACGTAGCGCGAACCGTGCGAGTCGGTGCCGACGGTGGCGCTGCGCACGTCGGCGGGGCGCTTGCTGACGTAGTTGACCAGGCCGCCCGGCGCGACCACGCCGGCTTCGAGCCCGCCCAGGCCCTTGAGGATTTCCACCCGCTGCTTGTCCTCCAGCGGCGTCAGCTGCTCGCCGGTGATGGTCATGTCGTTGAGCCGGTAGCCGGTGGCCAGGTCCAGCGTGAAGCCGCGGATGGCGATGTCCTGGTAGTAGCCGACCGGTGCGTAGTTGTCGCCGAGCGCGGCATCGGAGCGGGCCAGCTCGCTCAGCGTGCGTGGCTGGCGGTCGTCGATCTGGTCGCGGGTGATCACGCTGATCGCCGCCGGCGTGTCGTGCAGCGGGGCGCTGCCGAAGCTGCCGAAGGTGTCGATCTGCGAGCTGTCGGCGTGGTAGCCCTTGGCGCGGTCGGCTTCCACGTGCACGGGCGCCAGCTGCGTCGTTTGCGGTTTGTCGGCGCTGTCGTCGGCGTGGGCGGGCGCGATGGCCGCGAGCAGGGCGAGCAGCAGGGGAGTGCGGGGAAGTGGCATGGTCGTCGTCGTCGTCGGTGGGTACGGACGAAGCGACGGCGACCCGGCTGTCGCGAGGACGCGCCGGATCTGCAAGCTCCCTACGCCGGTACTAACCGGGTCAGGTTCCAAGGGACTCTCTCAGCCCGGCTTTTGCCGGGCACCCCCGCTTCAAGAACGTCTATTGAACCACGAATCGGCGCCGCGTGGTCAGCCGGCGGCGCGGATGGCCTGCAGCAGGGACTGCCCGGCCGGCGTACGGAACCACGCCGCGTGGCCGCGCAGGAAGGTGTCGTAAGCCACGTCGGCGTTCGCGCGCGAGTGCGTGATGGCGTGGAAGTACTCCACCTCGGACAGCGCGAAATCCACATGCACCAGTGGCAGCAGGTCGGCCAGCAGGTGCAGGTCGGCCGCCTCCAGCGGACGTTGCCGGCGGTAGCCCTCGATCAGCGCACAGGCGATGTCGGGATAGCCGACGTCAGCGTCGGCGTCGAGCGCGAGCCAGGCGATCGCGTTGCGTTCGATCGCGGTGGCCAGATCGAACAGCGCGACGTTGGCGGCGGCGAGGCCGAAGTCGAGCACGGTGCTGATCCGCGCGTCGCTGCCGCCGTCGCTCCAGCACAGGTTGGAGACGTGCCAGTCGCCGTGCGTCCACAGCCGTGGCTGCTGCGCCAGCCGCGGTTGCAGGGCGGCATGCCACGGGCCGAGCAGTTCGGTGAGCTCGCACGGCCAGTCGCGATCGCGCAGATAAGCGGCCAGGCCGGGCCGTTGCGGCAGCTGCGCACGCAGCGCGGCGAGCGGATCGGGCGCGGCGAGCAGCTCGCTGCGCGCAACCAGGATGTGGGTGCCGCGCTGCGGCGCGCGGTAGTCCGCGGCGGCGTCGTGCAGTGCGGCCAGCATGTGGCCGGCGCTGCGGGCGTGGTTCAGGTTCGGCAGCGGTTCCCACGAGATCGCCTCGCGGTACAGGTCGATGCCGGCGGCGCGTTCGTGCACTTCGTAGACCCACTCGCCGATCGCCACCGCGGTCTGTTCCTGCGCATTGCGCAGCACGGCCGGTATCGGCATGCCGCGGTCGCGCAGATGCGCGATGAAGCGGTGTTCCTCGGCGAGCGTGGCGACCGAACGCACGCGGCGGTGGTGGCGCTTGACGAACACGGTGGCGTGCGGCGTCCGGGCCAGGCACGCCGCCGACAGCGGGCGCGGGCTGTGCCAGTCGATGCGGATCGGCGCGCCGAGCGCAGGATAGCCGCGCAGCAGCGTCGCGACTTCGCCGGCGGTCAGCGGTGGCCAGTCCGGCGGCGTGTGGTCGCCGGCCAGCCCGTGGGCGAGATGGAGCGGGTCGTTCATGGGGGTGGTGAAGTCTCCGCGGGCGGGCAGGCCGTGGATTATCCCCGAAAGCGTCGGCCCACCGCTCCGGCCGCCATCGGCGCCGCACGCGCGATCCCTATAATGACCAGCTTTCGCCGCGGTGTTCCACCTGATGAGCGCGATGTTGCTGCTGTTCGCCTGCCTGATCCTCGGCGCCCTGGTGGCGCGCTACGCGCAGCCGCCGGCGGGGATCGTGCCGGGCATCAACTGGTGGGTGCTCAATGTGGCGTTGCCGGCGCTGGTGCTGGAACTGATCCCGAAGCTGAAGTTCGACCCACAGCTGTGGTTCCTGGTGGCGGCCATGTGGCTCACCTTCGGCGGCGCGTGGCTGCTGTTCGGCCTGCTCGGCCCGCGGCTGGGCTGGTCGCGGCAGCGCACGGGCGCGTTGATCCTGGTCTGCGGGCTGGGCAACACGGCGTACATGGGCTACCCGATGATCGAGGCCCTGCACGGCAAGGCGGGCCTGGCGCTGGCGGTGGTGGCCGACCAGATCGGCGCATTTCCGGTGCTGGCGTCGGCTGGCATCGTGGTGGCTTCGGTCTATTCGGGGCGCAGCCTGCAGCTGCGCCTGATCGTCCGCCGCATCGTCACCTTTCCGGCGTTCATCGCGCTGGTGGTGGGCATCATCGCCGGCCTGAGCGGTGGCTGGCCTGAACTGTTGAACGGCGTGTTCGCGCCGATCGGCGCCACGCTGACGCCGCTGGCGCTGTTCTCGGTAGGCTTGCAGTTCAAGTTTCATCCGGGTCAGCGCCAGCTCGGCGCGGCCAGCTGGGGGCTGGGCTGGAAACTGCTGCTGGCGCCGCTGCTGTGCTGGGCGGTGGGCACCGCCGCCGGCGTCGGCGGGCTGGTGCTGACCGTCGGCGTGCTGCAGGCGGCGATGGCGCCGATGGTGTCGGCCACCATCCTGGCCGACGAGTACGGCCTGGAGCCGGCGCTGGCCAATACCGTGCTGGGCGCCGGCATCGTGCTGTCGCTGCTTACCGTCCCGCTGGGCAACTGGCTGCTGGGCGGGTAGGGCTCCCTTGCGTCCGGTCTGCGCTGCCCCGAGACTAGCGCGCAGTCTCATGGGCTGGGGGAGCTCGTGCCATGGCAGGTTTCGATCTGATCAAGCGCATGTTCGGCGATCACGGCGAGCGTCGCGCGGCGCCGCGCAGCGGCGAGCCGGAGGAAGCCTGCATCCTGGTGGTGGACGACTCGCCGACCATCCGCGCGGTGCTCGGCAAGATGCTGGCGCAGAACCGCCACATGGTGTTGAAGGCGGCGGACGGCGAAAGCGCGCTGGAGCTCGCCCGCGCGGAACGCCCCGACCTGATCTTCCTCGACATCGTGATGCCGGGTATGAGCGGTTTCGCGGTGTTGCGCGCGTTGCGCCATGACTTGCTGACCCGCGACATTCCGATCGTGATGATCAGCGGCAACCTGCAGGCGACCGAGCAGTTCTACGTGCAGCGTTTCGGCGCCGACGATTTCATGAAAAAGCCGTTCGGCCGCAGCGAGGTGTTCGCGCGCATCGACAGCCTCACCCGCAGCGGGCGTCTGGTGGTGCGCGCGAGGGCGGAGGCGGAGGGGCTCCCGACCGAGCCCGAGCCGAGCGCGGCCGAGCATGCCGCCATTCCGGATATCGCGATGCCGGACCCGCACGACATGCTGCCGCCCGATGGGCAGGCCTGAGCCGCCCCCGATCGCGCGATGATCCGCGCAATGAGCAAGCCGCCCGACCTACCGATGACCGACCTGCGCGCCGACGTATGGCTGTGGGCCGCGCGCTTCTTCAAGACGCGCAGCCTCGCCAAGCAGGCGATCGATGGCGGCCGTATCGACGTCAATGGCGCTGGCTGCAAGCCGGCGAAGAGTTTGCGCGTCGGCGACCGGCTGAAGATCGGCCGTGGCGAGGAACGGCTGGAAGTCGAAGTCGTGGCGCTGTCCGATCGGCGCGGTCCCGCGGCCGTGGCGCAGGCGCTGTACGTCGAGACCGCGGCCAGCTGCGCGGCGCGCGAGCTGGCGCGCGAGCAGCACCACCTGGTCGGCCCCAACGGTCCGCCGAAGCGCCCGGACAAGCAGGCGCGGCGCGAACTGCGACGGCTTAGAGATAACCGCTGAGCAGTGCATCGCAGAACGCCGGCCGGATCTGCGGGAATATCCATGTCAATCCAAAGGGTTGGTGCCGCCAACCGGTACGGGCGGAGGGCTCGCATGGACGGACATGCACTGATGAACGGTCTCGGCTTCTTCAAGCGCCTGCTGGGCAGCCAGACCGCCGACGGGCACCGTGTCGAGCCGCAGGCCGCGCTGGATGCGCGCATGCTGGTGGTGGACGACTCGCCCACCATCTGCGCGGTGCTCGGCAAGATGCTGCACCAGGACGGCTACGCCGTGCTCAAGGCCACCGGCGGCGTGGAGGCCATCGAGCTGGCCCGCCGCGAACGACCGGCGCTGATCTTCCTCGACGTGGTGATGCCCGGCACCAACGGCTTCGCGGTGCTGCGCACGCTGCGCCACGACTCGCTGACCCGCGACATCCCGATCGTGATGATCAGCGGCAACCCGCAGGCGACCGAGCAGTTCTACCTGCAGCGCTTCGGCGCCGACGATTTCATGCAGAAGCCGTTCGACCGCGACGAGGTCTACCTGCGCATCGGCCAGCTGGTGCGGTCCGGACGTCTGGACGGCCGCTTGCCCACGGCGCCGGCTGCCACCGCGGCGCTGCCGGCACTGGCGGAGGAACTGTCGGCCGATGAACTGGCCGACATTCCCGACATCGCGATGCCTGACGCGGAGGCCGCGCCGCGCCTCGTCGGCACGGCCCCGCTGCGGGTGGTTCCCGGCATCGGCTGAGCGCGCCGACTCAGATCGCCAGGCCCAGCGCCTTCGCCACGCCCGCCGCGTAGGCCGGGTCGGCCTTGGCGAAATGGCCGAGCTGGCGGCGGATGATTTCCTCAGGCACGCCTTGCATCGCCGCGACGATGTTGTCGAACAGCTGCTGCTTCTGATCGTCACTCATCAGACGGAACAGGTCGCCGGGCTGGGTGTAGTCGTCGTTGCCGGCGCGGTGGTCGTAGCGGTCGGCGTCGCCGGAGATCTTCAGCGGCGGCTCCTTCACCGAGGGGTCCTCGACCGGGCCGCCGAACGAGTTCGGCTCGTAGTTCACGCTGCCGCCGCCGTTGTCGCCGTAGCGCATCGACCCGTCGCGCGCGTAGTTGTGCACCGGGCAACGCGGCTGGTTCACCGGCAGCTGGTCGTGGTTCGCGCCGAGCCGGTAGCGTGCCGCGTCGGCGTAGGAGAACAGACGGAACTGCAGCACCTTGTCCGGCGAGAAGCCGATGCCGGGCACCACGTTCGCGGGCGAGAAGCTGGACTGCTCGACCTGGGCGAAGTAATTGCCGGGGTTGCGGTTCAACTCCATCACGCCGACCTCGATCAGCGGGTAGTCCTTGTGCGGCCAGACCTTGGTCAGGTCGAACGGGTTGTACGAAGTTTTCTCCGCGTCGGCCTCGGGCATCAGCTGCACGTATAGCGTCCACTTCGGGAAATCCTTGCGCTCGATCGACTCGTACAGGTCGCGCTGGTGCGATTCGCGATCCTCGCCGATCAGCTTCGCCGCTTCCGCGTTGCTGAGGTTCCTGATGCCCTGCTGCGTCTTGAAGTGGAACTTCACCCAGTGGCGCTCGCCGGCCTCGTTCCAGAAGCCGTAGGTGTGGCTGCCGAAGCCGTGCATGTGGCGCAGCGTGGCGGGAATGCCGCGGTCGCTCATCAGCGTGGTGACCTGGTGCAGCGATTCGGGCGACAGCGACCAGTAGTCCCACATCGCGGTGGCGTTGCGCATGTTCGTGCGCGGGTCGCGCTTCTGCGTGTGGATGAAGTCGGGGAACTTGTACGGGTCGCGGATGAAGAACACCGGCGTGTTGTTGCCGACCAGGTCCCAGTTGCCTTCCTCCGTGTAGAACTTCAGCGCGAAGCCGCGCACGTCGCGCTCGGCGTCGGCTGCGCCGCGTTCGCCGGCCACGGTGGAGAAGCGTGCCAGCATCGGCGTCTGCGTACCGGGCTTGAACACCCTGGCGCGGGTGTATTTCGTGATGTCGCGGGTGATGGTGAGTGTGCCGAACGCGGCCGAGGCCTTGGCATGCACCACGCGTTCGGGGATGCGCTCGCGGTTGAAGTGCGCGTGCTTCTCGAACAGCGCCACATCCTGCACCAGCAGCGGGCCGCGCGGGCCGGCGGTGAGGCTGTTCTGGTTGTCGGACACCGGGGCGCCGGCGTCGGTGGTCAGCGTCTTGCGGTTCTGGCTCATGGCGGACTCCTGTGGGGGACTTGGGTGTTCGGCCAATCTACGCAGGCATGACGATCAATGGAATTCGAATGTTCCGATGCAGGTGATAGCCCAAGACTATCGATGGCGGCCGCTGCCGTGCCTGACAGGACAGCATCGCCGACGAGGCGTGAGCGCAAAGTGGTGGCGGCCGGCGGCATCGCCCGCCGGCCTGGTCAGCCCGGTCGTTTCAGGCGGTACAGCAGTTCCAGCGCTTCGCGCGGGGTCAGCGCATCCGGGTCGATCGCTTCCAGCAGGCGCTCGGCGGCGGAAGGCTGCGCCGGGGCGAACAGGCCCAGTTGCGGCGAAGGTTCGCCGGCCGGCGCGGGTGCGCTGGCGTGCTGGTGCATGCCGCGCTCGAGTTCGGCCAGGGTGCGCTTCGCATCGGCGATCACCGACTTCGGCAGACCGGCCAGCGCGGCCACCTGCAGGCCGAAGCTGCGGTTGGCCGGGCCTTCCTTCACCGCGTGCATGAACACCAGTTGCTCGCCTCGCTTCTGGTCGTGGAACTCCACAGCGTCCAGATGCACGTTGGCGATCGACGCGAATTCGCCGGCCAGTTCGGTCAGCTCGAAATAGTGGGTGGCGAACAGCGTGTAGGCGCGGCTGTGGCGCGCCAGGTGCACGGCGGCGGCGCGCGCCAGCGCCAGGCCGTCGTAGGTGCTGGTGCCGCGACCGACCTCGTCCATCAGCACCAGGCTGTCGGCGCTGGCGTTGTGCAGGATGTTCGCCGTCTCGCTCATCTCCACCATGAAGGTGGACTGGCCGCGCGAGAGGTCGTCGCCGGCGCCGATGCGGGTGAAGATGCGGTCGATCGGGCCGATCGTCGCGCTGCTCGCCGGCACGTAGCTGCCGATGTGGGCGAGCAGCACGATCAGCGCGTTCTGGCGCATGTAGGTGCTCTTGCCGCCCATGTTCGGGCCGGTGATCACCAGCATGCGGCGATGGTCGTCGAGGATCAGGTCGTTCGGCTCGAACGGCTCGTCGCGCACCTTCTCTACCACCGGATGGCGGCCGCGCTCGATGCGGATGCCGGGCTCGTCGGTGAGTTCCGGCGCACTCCAGTCCAGCGCCTCGGCGCGCTCGGCCAGCGTGCCCAGCACGTCCAGCTCGGCCATCGCGGCGGCGGCGGCTTTCAGCGGTTCGAGTCGTTCGGTGAGCGTGTCGAGCAGCGCCTCGTACAGCGCGCGTTCGCGCATCAGCGAGCGTTCCTTTGCTGACAGCACCTTGTCCTCGAACGCCTTCAGTTCCTCGGTGATGTAGCGTTCGGCGTTCTTGGTGGTCTGCCGGCGCGTGTAGTGAGTCGGCGCCTTGTCCGACTGCGCCCGGGTGATCTCGATGTAGTAGCCGTGCACGCGGTTGTAGCCGACCTTGAGCGTAGGGATGCCGCTGGCGGCCTTCTCGCGTTCCTCCAGCTCGATCAGGTACTGGTCGGCGTGGGTGGACAGCCGGCGCAACTCGTCGAGTTCCGCGTCGTAGCCGTCGGCGATCACGCCGCCGTCGCGCTGCAGTGCTGGCGGTTGCTCGACGATGGCGCCGGCGAGCAGGGCGGCCGTGTCCGCATGGTTGCCGATGCGGTCGAGCAGGGTTGCAAGAAGCGGGCTTTCCTGAAGAGTGCGGCCATGGATGGCCGCTTTTTGATCTTCGCGCTCATGGAAGAGCGCACTGGCGATGATGAGGCCGTCGCGCAGCGTCGAGAGGTCGCGCGGCCGCGCCGAACGCAGCGCGACGCGGGCGAGGATGCGCTCGAGGTCGCCGATGCCGCGGAGCTGTTCGCGCAAGGGTTCGTGCCGACGACTGTCGATCAGCATGCCGATTGCCTGGTGGCGCCGGCGCAGCACGTCGCGCGAACGCAGCGGGCGAGTCAGCCAGCGGCGCAACAGCCGCGCGCCCATCGGCGTCACCGTCTCGTCGAGCACGCCCAGCAGGGTGTGTTCGGTGCGACCGCTGGGATGCGTGTCCAGTTCCAGGTTGCGGCGAGTGGCGGCGTCCAGCGCGATCGTTTCGCTGGCGCTTTCCACCGCCATGCCGGTGAGATGTGGCAGCGCGCTTTTCTGGGTTTCCTCCACGTAGCCGAGCAGGCAGCCGGCAGCGGCGACCGCCAGCGGCAGCTTGTCCACGCCGAAGCCGCCGAGGTCGCGGGTGCCGAAGAAGCGGTTCAGTTCGCGCGTGGCGGCGTCGCCGTCGAAGTGCCACGGCGGCCGCTTGCGCAGGCCGGGCAGCGTACTGACCAGTTTCGGCCAGGCCACGTCTTCGCCGACCAGGGTCTCGGCCGGCTGCAGCCGCGCCAGCTCGGCGGCCAGCGCCTCGGCGTTCGGCACTTCGCTGAGCAGGAAACGACCACTGGACAGATCGACCCAAGCCAGCCCGTAGTCGCCGCGCGTGCCTGCGGCGATCGCCAGCAGCAGGTTGTCGCGGCGTTCCTCCAGCAGCGCGGCGTCGGTCACCGTGCCGGGCGTGACCACGCGCACTACCTTGCGCTCGACGATGCCCTTGGCCAGTGCCGGATCGCCCATCTGCTCGCAGATTGCCACCGACTCGCCCAGGCGCACCAGCCGCGCCAGGTAGTTTTCCGCCGCGTGGTACGGCACGCCAGCCATCGGGATCGGCGCGCCGCCGGACTGCCCGCGCTGGGTCAGGGTGATGTCGAGCAGCCGCGCCGCCTTGCGCGCGTCGTCGTAGAACAGCTCGTAGAAATCGCCCATGCGGAAGAACAGCAGCACGTCCGGGTGCTCCGCCTTGGCCGACAGGTACTGGCGCATGCCGGGAGAATGGGAGGCGATCCACGCGGCGTGGTCCTTGTTTTTAACTTTCTCAATCATTTCAATATTTTGCTTACGCTGCTTTTTTGTGCAGATCCGGTTGTCTTCGGCGTTTTGCTCGCCTATGGTTTTGAGGAACACAACGTGGTGTCCAAATGGTGCCCAAGTCTCGACTCCAGAAATGGTCTGGTGTCCAAGCTCTGCTTCAAGAAAAACAGGAGCCCCAGACGGGCTGCTCATTGAACCACGGAAATGTTGGGCGCAAGTGGAGATCCGAATGGGATTCTCGGGTGAGCCACGCATCCGTCGAACCGATAACGGTCAAGTCGAGTGTCAGCGCTGGCCGACTGTGCTGGCAACGCTTGGTCAGTTGCGTTGGCAATACGCGCAAGATGCCCGTTGCCCGCTTTGAGGCTTCTCGACATGCGAGCACGGAGTTTGATCCAGCGGCAGGGTAGCCGCCACGTTGACGCCCGGCATCGACCTCAATCCGCCGACATCGCCCGCCACAGGATGTGGAACAGCTCGTCGAACTGATCGGTAATGGGTTGCTTGTCGGCACGCACGATGTGCATCAGCCCGACCCGGCCGAGGATGCCCATGAACACGTCCAGCAGCACCTTGCTGGAGACGCGGTTGTTGAGCACGCCGCGTACCTGGCCATCCTTCAGCACGCCGAGAAACGCGCCCATCAACTCCGGGCTTTCGTAGATGCGGATGTTGCGGTGGCGGGAGGCCGGGATGGCGGTGACCAGCAACATCATCACCGCCGGGTGCTTGTCCATGTAATCCATGAATACCCAGCAGGTCTTGCGCAGGCGTTCGCGCGAGTCGTCGATGCCTTGCAGGTGGTCGATCATGCGATCGGCCAGGCGCACCAGCATGACGTCGAGCATCGCGTAGACCAGCACCTCCTTGCTGCCGAAGTATTTGTAGATGGTCTGCAGCGACACATTCGCCGAGCGGGCCACTTCCTGCAGGCCGACTTCATGGAAATCGCGCGTGGAAAACAGCTCCAGCACCGCCTTCTCGATGCGGTTGAGCGTGTCGGCGCGCATGCCGCGGAGAATGTCACGGCGGTCGATGATGGTGGAGGCGGAATCCGGACTGGCTGGAGTGGTCGTCATGCGCGTCTCGTGGGGTAGCAGGATTTCCGTTATGGAAATGCATGTTACCAAATAACCTGGATATAGCCATTATTCGACGCGAACGCTTGCCTTCCATCGATCGGCTACACACTATGAGAGCACAACGATCGACCACGTTGGCGCGCTGTTGACTTCTTCAGCCAGCCAGGCTGGTGATCGTTGTCGAATTGGTAATTACAGTTACCAATATTTTCAGAAGAGCCGCCCGCCGATCCCGCCCGACCCGTATCGAGGAGACACCTCTTGGCCATACAGAACTTCCCCGCCGCCTGGATGACGGACGAGCACCGGATGCTGCAGGAGTCCGCCATCCGCTTCTTCAAGGAGCAGTGGGTGCCGAAGGATGCGGCCTGGCGCGAAGCCGGCATGATGGACCGTGAGGCGTGGGAGCAGGCGGGCGCGAACGGTTTCCTGTGCGCCTCGGTGCCGGAGCAGTACGGCGGCGCGGGCGGCGACTTTGGCCATGAGGCCGCGCTGCTGTATGCCCAGGGCGAGGCCGGGATCGGCGGCTTCGGCGGCTCGGTGCATTCGGGCATCGTCGCGCAATACATCCTGCACTGCGGCACCGAGGCACAGAAGCAGCGCTGGTTGCCGCGGATGGCCACCGGCGAGCTGATCGCCGCCATCGCCATGACCGAGCCGGGCACCGGTTCGGATTTGCAGGGCCTGCGCACGCTGGCGGTTCGCGAAGGTGATCACTATCGCCTCAGCGGCAGCAAGACCTTCATCAGCAACGGCCAGCTGGCCAACCTCGTCGTGGTCGCCTGCAAGACCGACAAGGAGCAGGGCGCGCAGGGTATTTCGCTGCTGGTGGTTGAAACCGACGATGCGCAGGGATTTCGACGCGGGCGCAACCTCGAAAAAATCGGCATGGAGTCGCAGGACACCTCCGAGCTGTTCTTCGATGACGTGATGGTGCCGGCGGACAACCTGCTGGGCGGCGAGGAAGGCCAGGGCTTCTTCCAGATGATGCAGGAGCTGCCGCAGGAACGGCTGATCGTGTCCGTAGGCGGCATCGCCGCGATGGAGCTCGCGATGCAGGTCACCGTGGCCTATACCAAGGAGCGCACAGCGTTCGGCAAGCCGATCTTCGCGTTCCAGAACACCCGCTTCAAGCTGGCCGAATGCCAGGCGCTGTTGCTGGCGTCGCGCGCACTGGTCGACGCGGCGATGGTGGCCCATCTCAAGGGCGAGCTGGGCATCGATCGCGCAGCGCTGACCAAGTACTGGGTCACCGACAACCAGTGCAAGCTGGTCGACGAGTGCCTGCAGTTGTTTGGCGGCTACGGCTACATGAAGGAATACCCGATCGCACGCCTGTGGGCCGACTCGAGGGTACAGCGCATCTACGGCGGCACCAACGAAATCATGAAGGAACTGGCATCGCGTTTCCTTTGATGCGCGCGCCTTTCCGTATCACCCATCGACTCCCAGCTAAGGATTTCCCATGACCGAGGCCTATATCTACGACGCCGTGCGCACCCCGCGCGGCAAAGGCAAGAAAGACGGCAGCCTGCATCAGGCCACGCCGGTGTGGCTGCTGCGCACGCTGCTGCAGGAACTGCAGCAGCGCAACCAGCTCGACACCGCGCGGGTCGACGACGTGGTGCTGGGTTGCGTCACGCCGGTCGGTGAACAGGGCGCGGATATCGCGCGCACCGCTGTGCTCGACGCAGGCTGGGCGCAGAGTGTGGCCGGGGTGACGCTGTCGCGTTACTGCGGCTCGGGCCTGGAGGCGACCAACATGGCCGCCGCCAAGATCGCCGCCGGCATGGAAGACATGCTGGTCGCCGGTGGCGTCGAATCGATGAGCCGCTGGGCAATGGGCAGCGACGGCGGCGCGTGGTTCATGGATCCGCGCGTCAACAGCGCGCTGGGCTTCGTGCCGCAGGGCATCAGCGCCGACCTGATCGCCACGCTCGAAGGTTTCAGTCGTCAGGACCTGGATGCCTTCGCCGCCGAATCGCATCGTCGCGCCGCGCTCGCGCAGGGCGAAGGGCGTTTCGATAAATCCATCGTCGCGGTGAAGGATCTCAACGGCATGCTGCTGCTGGACCGGGACGAGACGATCCGTCCGGGCAGTTCGGTCGAATCGCTAGCCAAGCTCAATCCCTCGTTCGAACAGATGGGCCAGATGGGTTTCGACGCCACCGCGATGGCGAAATACACCACGGTCGAGAAAATTCACCATGTTCACCATGCCGGCAATTCGTCGGGCATCGTCGACGGCGCGGCGCTGCTGTTGCTGGGCAGCAAGGAAGCCGGCATTCACGCCGGCCTGAAACCGCGCGCCCGTGTGCGCATGGCCGCGGTGGTCGGTTCAGAACCCACCATCATGCTGACGGGTCCGACCGCGGCCTGTCGCAAGGCGCTGGGCAAACTCGGCATGACGCCGGCCGACATCGATCTGTGGGAAATCAACGAGGCGTTCGCCACCGTGCCGATGAAAACCGCGCGCGATCTGGGTGTGTCGCTGGACCGGGTCAATGTCAATGGCGGCGCGATCGCGTTGGGCCATCCGCTGGGTGCGACCGGCGCGGCGATTCTCGGCACGGCGCTGGATGAACTTGAACGCCGCGACCAGAGCATCGCGCTGGCCAGCTTGTGCATCGGTGCCGGCATGGGCATCGCCACCATCATCGAACGCATCTGAGGAGGCCCACGCCATGACCGCTAACAACCCTGTCACCCTCGAGATCGACGCCGACGGCATCGGCCTGGTCACCTTTGACCAGCCCGGCCGCGCGATGAACGTGCTCAACCCCGAGCTGGTCGCACCGTTCGCCGCCATCGTCGAGCGGCTGGAGAAAGAGGAGGCCATCAAGGGCCTCGTGCTCACTTCCGGCAAGTCGACCTTCATCGTCGGTGCCGACATCGATCAGCTCACCGCGATCAGCACAGCCGAGGAAGCCTTCAGCCTCTGCGAAGACTTGAAGGCGCTGCTGCGCCGGATCGAAAAGTGCGGCAAGCCGGTAGTCGCTGCGCTCAACGGCACCGCCTTGGGCGGCGGCCTTGAAGTGGCGCTGGCCTGCCATGCGCGTTTCGCGCTGGACGAGGCCGCGCTCAAGCTCGGCCTGCCCGAGGTCAAGCTGGGCCTGCTGCCCGGCGGCGGCGGCACCCAGCGGTTGCCGCGCATGATCGGCATCCAGAAGAGTTTTGAACTGCTTACTCAGGGCACCGAACTGCGCGCCGCCGAGGCCAGGGGCCTGGGTCTGGTCAACGACCTTGCCACCAGCCGCGAGGAACTGCTGCAGAAATCGCGTGCGTGGTGCGTGGCCAATCCGCGTGCCGCGCAGCCGTGGGACAAGCAGGGCTTCCGCATTCCGGGCGGCGACAGCAAGCACCCGGGCGTGGTGCAGTTGCTGGCGATTGCACCGTCCATAGCCAACGCCAAGGCGCACGGCAACTACCCAGCGATCGGCCACATCATGTCGTGCCTGTTCGAAGGTTGCCTGCTGGATTTCGATGCGGCCTGCCAGGTGGAGTCGCGCTACTTTGCTGCCTGCGTGGTATCGCAGGAATCGAGGAATATGATCGGCACGCTGTGGCACCAGCTCAACGCGATCAAGAAGGGCCAGTCGCGCCCGGCCGGCGTGGCGCCGTGCAGGGTGCGCAAAGTCGGCATCCTCGGTGCGGGCATGATGGGGGCGGGCATCGCCTACGTTTCGGCCAAGGCCGGCATCGAGGTGATCCTGCTCGACACCACGATTGAGAACGCCGAGAAGGGCAAGTCGTATTCGCAAGGTCTGCTCAACAAGGCCATTTCGCGCGGCCGCAGCACGCCGGACAAGCGCGATGCGTTGTTGGCAAAGATCACGCCGACCACCCGTTACGAAGACCTGCAAGGCTGTGATCTGGTGATCGAGGCGGTGTTCGAGGATCGCGCCATCAAGGCGGCCTGCACGCAGAAAGCCGAGGCGGTAATCGCTGCCGATGCGGTGTTCGCATCCAATACCTCCACCCTGCCGATCACCGGCCTGGCCAAGGCCAGTGTGCGCCCGAAAAACTTCATCGGCCTGCATTTCTTCTCGCCGGTGGACAAGATGCCGCTGGTCGAGATCATCGTCGGCGAGCAAACCTCGAACGAAACACTGGCACGCGGTTTCGACTACGTGCTGCAGATCGGCAAGACCCCGATCGTGGTCAACGACAGCCGCGGCTTCTACACCTCGCGCGTGTTTGCCACCTACGTGATGGAAGGCTTGGCGATGCTGGGCGAAGGCGTGCATCCGCGCTCGATCGAGGCGGCCGGCATCAAGGCCGGCATGCCGATGCCGCCGCTGGCGCTGCAGGATGAAGTCTCGCTGGGCCTGTCGTTGCATGTCGCCGACCAGACCCGCAAGGATCTGGCCGCCGAAGGCAAACCGTTGCCCGAGCATCCGGGCGAGCCGGTGCTGCGCATGATCGGTGGCACGCACCAGCGCCTGGGCAGGAAAACCGGCAAGGGCCTGTACGACTACGACGGTCGGGACAAGCACCTGTGGCCGGAGCTGACCAGGCTGTATCCGACCGCAGCCGAACAGCCCACGCAGCAGGAACTGATCGACCGCCTGATGTTCGTGCAGGCCAACGAAGCCGCGCGCTGCTTCGAGGAGAACGTGGTGCGTTCGGTGGCCGACGCCAACATCGGCTCGATCTTCGGCTGGGGCTTCGCGCCGTTCCACGGTGGTGCACTGCAGTTCATCAGCGCGATGGGAGCGGCAGGATTCGTGGCACGTTCGCGTGAACTGGCCGAACGCTACGGCGCGCGCTTCGCACCCGCCGACATCGTGGTGAAGCAGGCCGCCGTTGGCGGGCGCTTCGAGGGCGCGGCGTGAGCGCCGATCGCGACCCAATGTCCGGTCTCCTCGCGGGGCTGCGCGTGGTCGATTTGTCGCGCAACCTGCCGGGGCCGTTCTGCACGCGGATGCTGGCCGATCTCGGCGCCACGGTCATCAAGGTCGAGCCGCCGGAAGGCGACCCGACCCGTCCACTCGGGCCGTTGTTCGAGGCGCTGAACCACGACAAGGAAAGCCGCCGCCTTGATTTCCGCCAACCGACCGATCTCGACCAGTTGCGCGAGTGGCTGGCGGAGGCCGAGGTCATGGTCGACAGCTTCCGTTCGGGCCTCCTGTCGTCGATGGGCCTGGACTTCGACCGGCTCAAGACGATCAATCCGCAGCTGGTGATGGTGTCGATCACCGGCTACGGCCAGCACGGCAACTGGTCGCAGCGCGCCGGGCACGACCTGAACTTCATGGCCATGTCGGGCGCGCTCGACCAGATGCGCGCACCGACCGGGGAGCTGGCCTTGTCCAACGTGCAGTGGGGCGACATGGCCGGTGGCAGCTCGATGGCCTGCATCGCGATTCTCGCGGCAGTGTTCGATGCGCAACGTCGCGGTCATGGTCGGCACATCGATATCAGCATGACCCACGGCGTTCACGCGCACCTGATACTGCCCAGGGCCACCTCGTCCTTGTTCGCCCCCATGCTGGGTCGCGCGCCCGGCGCGGGGGAGGATCTGCTCAACGGCGGATTGCCTTGCTACAACCTCTACGCCACCGTCGACGGCCGCCAGCTGGCGGTGGCGGCGCTCGAATTCAAGTTCTGGAAAGCGGCATGCGCGGTGTTCGGGCGACCCGACTGGGTCGAGCGGCATTGGCAGCGCGGGCAGCTGCCCGGTACCGAGCAGAACCACGCGTTGCGCGATGAGGTCGCCGCACTGATCGCCGCACACCCGCTGGCGTACTGGGCGGAACGTTTCGAAACCGCCGATGCCTGCGTCACGCCGGTGCTGACCATGGCCGAAGCCCAGGCCCATCCCCTGTTTGCCGACGGCTTCCGGGCGCAAGCCTGGGCCGCCGTCTGATTCGAATGGCACTGACTTATGCTCGTCATCCCCGCGAAAGCGGGGATCCAGCGCCTCTGGCAGCCCTGAAGTCACTGGATTCCGGCTTTCGCAGGAATGACGGAAATTGAGGCTATGCGCTTACAGTAAGTCAGTGCCATTCCCGTCTGCTTCTTTCCATTCCATCAGAGAGACCGATGCCATGAGCGCACTCGAATTGCTGCACAAGCTGCCCCTCGCAATCAATCTGCAGAGCACCGCCGGTGTCGATCGCACCATCCAGTTCAACATCAGCCAGCCGGCCTACGTGGTGATCCGCAACGGCGCGTGCGAAGTGACGGAAGGGAGCGCCGAAAACGCCGACCTCTCGTTGAAGATGTCCGACGGCGACCTGGTCAGCCTGTTGACCGGCAAGCTTGACGGCATGGCGGCGATGATGACCGGCAAGCTGAAGCTGCAAGGCGACATGGCCTTGGCGGCACAGCTGGGCCGTTATTTCGACGCCAGCAAATTGCAGTGACCGTATAGTGCGCATGCCGATGTGCATCGTGCACAACTCGACCCATCAGTGAACGTTGCCCCGCGCGAAGGTGGAGTCGTGATGGTTGAGGCCAACGCACCGACGTTGCTGCATCAATTCCAGGTGTGGGAACGCGAACGGCCGGACGCCATCTATCTGACCCAGCCTTTCCCCGATGGCAGCGTGGTCGATTACAGCTGGGCCGAGGTTGGCCTGCAGGCGCGATGCATGGCGGCGTATCTGCGCTCGCTGCGGCTTCCAGCGGGCAGCAGCATTGCGATCCTGGGCAAGAACAGCGCGCACTGGATTATCGCCGACCTCGCCATCATGATGGCCGGCCACGTCAGCGTGCCGATGTATCCCACGCTCGGTGCCGAGACGGCGCGCTACATCCTTGACCACAGCGAAGCGCGGCTGCTGTTCGTCGGCAAACTCGACGGCAGCAGCGACAACTGGCCACAGATTGAAAAAATGCTTCCGCCGGACCTGCCGTTGCTCGGCCTGCCGATGACTCCGCGCGCCGACATCCCGCAGTGGGACGACCTTGTCGCCCGGCATGCACCGCTGCAGCCAGTGCATGACGCAATGCCCGAGGAACTGTGCTCCATCATTTACACCTCAGGCAGTACCGGGCAACCGAAAGGGGTGATGCACAACTATCGCAGCATGATGGCGCCGGGGCCCGCTTTCACCGAGATGATCGTGATCACCCGCGAGGACCGGCTGCTGTCGTATCTGCCGCTGGCGCATGCCGCCGAGCGCGCCATTGTGGAGTCCAGCTCGCTGTACGTCGGACTGCACATGTACTTCTGCAACAACATGGACAGCTTCGTGCACGACATCCGGCGCGCGCGACCGACGATCTTCTTTTCGGTGCCGCGGCTCTGGACCAAGTTCCAGCAGGGCGTCAATGCCAAACTGTCGCCGTCGAAACAGCGGCGGTTGTTTGCGTTGCCGCTGGTCTCGCGGCTGGTCAAGCGAAAGATTCTCCGTGGTCTGGGCCTCGATCAGGTGCGCGTTGCCATCACCGGCTCGGCACCACTGGCCGCCGACATCATCGCCTGGTACCGCCGGCTCGGCCTGACGCTACTCGAGGGTTACGGCATGAGCGAGAACCTCGCTGTTTCACACAGCTGCCGCCCGGGAGATGCGCGGATCGGCTACGTCGGCACCTGCCTGCGCGGCGTGCAGGCGCGCATCGCGCCCACCGGCGAAGTGCTGGTCAGAAGTCCGGGCCAGATGATGGGTTACTACAAGCGGCCGGAACTGACGGCACAGGTCATGTTGCCCGACGGCTTTTTCTGCACGGGCGATCGCGGTGAGATCGATGCGGATGGACGCTTGCGCATTACCGGTCGGGTCAAGGATCTGTTCAAGACGGCTCGCGGCAAATATGTCGCGCCGGCGCTGATCGAGAACGAGCTCGGCAACCATCCAAAACTGGAAAGCGCCTGCGTTACCGGCCCCGGGCAGCCGCAGCCGTTCGCGCTGCTGCGCCTCGCGCCGGAAGTGCAGCAGGTCGTGGATGCCGATCCCGGTCTGCGCAATACGCTGGACGCCGAGCTCGCTGCGCTGCTGGAGCAAGTCAACGCGAACGTGGAACACCACGAACAGCTCGGTTACGCGGTGGTCGTCAAGGACAGCTGGACCACCGAGAACGGCCTGCTTACGCCGACGCTGAAGATCAAGCGCCAGGCGATCGAGGATCGCTATCTGGACAACGCCGGCGCATGGCTCGCGATGGACCAAAAAGTCATCTGGGAAAAGTAATCGCGCGCTAGTCGCTCCAGCGCCCGGCAGTCATTGGCCGCCTTGCGGCCGCCGGGCGATGAAGACGATGTCTACCCCAGGGAACGTGACGAACCAGTCCTGCCACGTACGCGGTCCATCCCGTGCGCATCCCTTGAGCGTCGTCGATTCCCTCCACCTCGCTCCATTCTCATTGCGGCCGTCGCGGTGATTTCATCCGGAATGCCCTTCGGTCGGGCCGTTCCCAGCGCTCAGGCTCGTTGAAGAAGCTGGCCTGGTCGCGGCTGCACGCGTTATCCACGTCGTGACATGGCTTCGGCGCTGCCCAGTGGGCACGCAGCCACCGTCGTTTGGACGGTTAAACGTGATGACACAAAACGCCGGTGTCCAAGTGGGCAACGGGGTTTGCACCCCGATAGCCCTCTTTTTGGGGTCCAAGATGCGTCCAAATGGGATTTCATGAGATGGCGGATGTCTCGAAACCCGCGCCCCTCTCGGGTTCGCTAACCACACGCATGTACTGGCGCATGAACGGGGTGTGCCTGGTGAGATCGTCTTGGCTCATGCAATGCAAGTCTTGGCGTGGTCGCGCGGAACGGGTAGAACGGTGCCCCTGCGCCTGGCGCAAAGTTTCGTCCAAGTCCGGGAGTCTCGCATGGAGTCCTCATCCGTTCCTACCGATGCCGAGCTGCAGGCGCTGGCCGGCGAGGTGGCCACCGAAGTACAGCGCTGCCGGCTGATGCTGGTGACGGCCGAGTCGTGCACCGGCGGCTGGATCGCCAAGACGCTCACCGACCTGCCGGGCAGCTCGGCCTGGTTCGACGCCGGCGTGGTGACCTACAGCTACGAGGCCAAGGAGGCGCTGCTCGGGGTCAATCCGCGCACGCTGGAGCACAGCGGGGCGGTCAGCGAGGAAACCGCGCTGGAGATGGTATCCGGCGCACTGGCGCGCTTCGGCGCCGGCGTGGCAGTGGCGGTGACCGGTATCGCCGGACCTTCCGGTGGCACGTCGGACAAGCCGGTCGGCACGGTGTGGATCAGCTGGAAGCGCCGCGGCGGCTACGGCCATGCGCAGCTGTTCCATTTTCCCGGCGACCGCGAGGCGGTGCGGCGGCAGACCGTGGCGGCAGCGCTCATCGGCTTGCGCAAAACGCTGACGGAGTGATGCGCGATCGGCCGCCAGACCGGCTTGACCGGTGTGGGATACTGGCACCGTCGCTGGCGATCCGACCCGATCGCAGCCCGTGAGATCCGATCCGGGCATCATGCACCTCAATCACAGTCCAACCGGAACACAAGACGATGGATGACAACAAGCGCAAGGCGCTCACCTCCGCCCTCGGCCAGATCGAAAAGCAGTTCGGCAAAGGCGCCGTGATGCGCATGGGTGACCGCGTCAACGAACCGGTCGAGACGGTCTCCACCGGTTCGCTGGGGCTGGACATCGCGCTCGGTGTCGGTGGCCTGCCGCGCGGCCGCGTGGTCGAGATCTACGGGCCGGAGTCGTCCGGCAAGACCACCATGACCCTGCAGGCGATCGCCAACTGCCAGCGTGCCGGCGGCACCGCCGCCTTCATCGACGCCGAGCACGCGCTCGACCCGAGCTACGCGGAGAAGCTGGGCGTCAAGGTCGACGACCTGCTGGTGTCGCAGCCGGACACCGGCGAGCAGGCGCTGGAAATCGCCGACATGCTGGTGCGCTCCGGCGCGGTGGACATGGTGGTGGTCGACTCGGTCGCCGCGCTGACCCCGAAGGCGGAAATCGAGGGCGAGATGGGCGACTCCCACGTTGGCCTGCACGCCCGCCTGATGAGCCAGGCGCTGCGCAAGCTCACCGCCAACATCAAGAAGTCCGGCTGCCTGGTGATCTTCATCAACCAGATCCGCATGAAGATCGGCGTGATGTTCGGCAGCCCCGAGACCACCACCGGCGGCAACGCGCTGAAGTTCTACGCCTCGGTGCGGCTGGACATCCGCCGCATCGGCGCGGTGAAGAAGGGCGAGGAGATCATCGGCTCGGAAACCCGCGTCAAAGTGGTCAAGAACAAGGTGGCGCCGCCGTTCCGCCAGTGCGAGTTCGAGATCCTGTACGGCGAGGGCACCTCGCGCGAGGGCGAGATCATCGAGCTGGGCGTGGCGCAGAACCTGATCGACAAGTCCGGTGCCTGGTACAGCTACAACGGCGACCGCATCGGCCAGGGCAAGGAGAACGTGCGCCAGTTCCTGCGCGACAACCCGGCGATCGCCAACGAGATCGACAAGCAGCTGCGCGAGCGCCTGCTGGTGCCGGTCGGCAAGCCGGCTGCCGCCGCGGCAGAGGCACTCGAGGAAGCGTGAGCCGTGCCGGTTGACGGTTCCCTGCCCAAGACATGGCCCGGCTTGCCCGGGCCATGTCCGTTTGCATGGCCATGAAACGCCCGCCCGGCAAGGGCCACTCCGGCGAAGATCCGTCGGCCAAGCCGAAGCGCAGCGCCTACGACAAGGCGCTGGGCCTGCTGGCGCGGCGCGAGCATTCGCGCAAGGAACTGAAGACCAAGCTGCGCCAGGGCGGCTACGAGGGCGGCGAGGCCACCGCCGCGCTGGACCGGCTCGGCGAGCAGCACTACCAGGACGACGGCCGTTTCGCCGAGGCGCTGCTGCGCAACCGGATCGCCCAGGGCTACGGCCCGTTGCGCTTGCGCGTGGAGCTGAAAAGCCATGGCCTGGCCGACGCGCGCATCCGTGAATTGCTGGATGCCGCGGAGGTCGATTGGGACGTCTCGGCCGCTGTCCAGTTGCGCCGCCGCTACGGCAGCGCGGGCACGGCGGACCCGGCCGAACGCTCACGCCGGGCGCAATTCCTCTTGCGCCGCGGCTTTGGCGCCGCCACAGTACGGAATGTTACCCA
This sequence comes from Rhodanobacter sp. FW106-PBR-R2A-1-15, assembly GCF_058789735.1. Taxonomy (NCBI): domain Bacteria; kingdom Pseudomonadati; phylum Pseudomonadota; class Gammaproteobacteria; order Lysobacterales; family Rhodanobacteraceae; genus Rhodanobacter; species Rhodanobacter sp. FW106-PBR-R2A-1-15. Next base: position 71,530 of record NZ_JBYTEM010000016.1, read on the forward strand.
CGCCGAAGTGGACGAAGCCGACGATATTTCCTGAAACCCGTCATCCGTGGATGACGGGCTGATGGGTCGGTCGGTCTGGCCGCGGTGTGGCCCTTGTCGCCCGCCACCTTGATCCGCATGAAAACCTCCGACATCCGTTCCGCCTTCCTCGATTACTTCCGCTCCAAGGGCCACACCATCGTGCCGTCCAGCTCGCTGGTGCCGGCCAGCGACCCGACGCTGCTGTTCACCAACTCGGGCATGGTGCCGTTCAAGAATGTGTTTCTCGGCAGCGAGAAGCTGCCTTACGTGCGCGCGGCCGACGTGCAGCGCTGCCTGCGCGCCGGCGGCAAGCACAACGACCTGGACGCCGTGGGCTACACCGCGCGCCACCACACCTTCTTCGAGATGCTGGGCAACTGGTCGTTCGGCGACTACTTCAAGCGCGAGGCGATCACCTGGGCATGGGAGCTGCTCACCGGCGTGTTCAAGCTGCCCGCCGAGAAGCTGTGGGTCACCGTCTACCACACCGACGACGAAGCCTTCGACATCTGGCACAAGCAGGTCGGCGTACCGGCCGAGCGCATCGTGCGCATCGGCGACAACAAGGGCGCGCCCTATGCGTCCGACAATTTCTGGCAGATGGCCGACACCGGTCCCTGCGGCCCCTGCACCGAGATCTTCTACGACCACGGTCCCGGTGTGGCCGGCGGGCCGCCCGGCTCGCCGGACGAGGACGGCGACCGCTACATCGAGATCTGGAACCTGGTGTTCATGCAGTTCGATCGCGCGCCGGACGGCACGCTGTCGCCGCTGCCCGCGCCATGCGTGGATACCGGCATGGGCCTGGAGCGCCTGGCCGCCGTGCTGCAGCACGTGCATTCGAACTACGAGATCGACCTGTTCGCGCACCTGATCCGCGTCGCAGGCGAGCTCACCGGCACAAAGGACCTGGCCAACAAGTCGCTGCGTGTGATCGCCGACCACATTCGCGCCTGCGCCTTCCTGATCGTCGACGGCGTGCTGCCGTCCAACGAGGGCCGCGGCTACGTGCTGCGCCGGATCATCCGCCGCGCGCTGCGGCACGGCTGGATGCTCGGCGTACGCGGCGACTTCTTCTGGAAGATGGTGCAGCCGCTGGTCGAGGAGATGGGCCAGGCCTACCCCGAGCTGCCAGCGAAGCAGGCCTTCGTCGAGGACGCGTTGCGCACCGAGGAGCATCGTTTCGGCGAAACGCTGGAGCACGGCATGCGCCTGTTCGACGAGGTCGCGGCGAAGTCGGGCAGGATCATCCCCGGCGCCGATGCGTTCCGTCTCTACGACACCTATGGCTTCCCGGTGGACCTCACCGCCGACATCGCGCGCGAGCGCGGACTGGAAGTGGACATGGCCGGCTTCGAGCAGGCCATGAACGAACAGCGCGAGCGCGCCCGCGCCGCCGGCAAGTTCGAGGCCAAGGGCCAGATGCCGGCCGAGCTGGCCAGTCAGCTCAAGCCCACGGTCTTCCTCGGCTACGAGGCACTGCACGGCAGCGGCAGCAAGGTGCTCGGCATCGTGCGCGGCGGCAAGCAGGTCGAGCAGTTGGGCAAGGGCGAGCAGGGTTTCGTGATTCTTGATCGCACGCCGTTCTACGCGGAGTCGGGCGGGCAAGTCGGCGATACCGGCATGCTGTCCAATCCGGCCGGCCGCTTCGAGGTCGACGACACGCTGAAGATGGGTGGCGTGTTCTTCGGCCACGCCGGCACCTGGCACGGTGCACAGCCGCTGAAGGCCGGCGACAGGGTGGATGCGCAGGTCGACGCCGCGCGTCGCCAGGCCATCGTGCTGAACCATTCGGCCACCCATCTGCTGCACGCTGCGTTGCGTCAGGTGCTAGGCACCCACGTCGCGCAGAAGGGCTCGCTGGTGGCACCGGAGCGGCTGCGCTTCGATTTCTCGCACCGCAAACCGATGAGCCACGACGAGCTGGTCCGGGTCGAGGCGCTGGTGAACGCCGAGGTGCGTCGCAATGCCGCTGCCGAAGTGCGGCACATGGCCTACGACGATGCCATCGCCTTCGGCGCGATGGCGCTGTTCGGCGAGAAGTACGGCGACGAGGTGCGCGTGCTGAAGATGGGCGACTTCTCCACCGAGCTGTGCGGCGGCACGCACGTGGGGCGTACAGGCGACATCGGCCTGTTCAAGATCGTCAGCGAGGCTGGCGTCGCCTCCGGTGTGCGCCGCATCGAAGCGGTCACCGGTACCGGCGCGCTGGCCTGGGTGGCCGACGAGGAGCGCCGCCTGACCGAGTTCTCGCAGCTGCTCTCCAGCAACGGCGACGACGCGGTGGAGAAGCTGCGCCAGCTGTTCGAGCGCCAGAGGAAGCTCGAGCGCGAGCTCGAGTCGCTGCGCAGCAAGGCCGCCGGTTCCGCCACAGCCGACCTGGCCGGTTCGGCGAAGGATGTCGACGGCATCAAGGTCGTCGCGGCCCGGCTGGAAGGCCTCGACGCGAAGTCGCTGCGTGACAGCGTGGACCAGCTCAAGCAGCAGCTCGGCGACTGCGTGGTGCTGTTGGCCAGCGCGGCCGAGGGCCGCGTTTCGCTGATTGCCGGCGTGCACGGCAAGGCGCTTGCTCGGGTGAAGGCCGGCAGCGTGGTCGCCCACGTCGCCGGGCAGATCGACGGCAAGGGCGGGGGCCGGCCGGACATGGCGCAGGGAGGCGGCACGGACGCGCCGAACCTGCCAGCCATCCTGTCGTCGTTGCCTGACTGGATATCAGCCCAGTAGCCCGCGCCCGATGCTGGCTGAACGCGCCACTTGTCACGATCCAGACGCATTGCACAGAAGAATCCGGCTCAGTTACTATCGACCAGGTGTCGGCGCGATCGGTAACGGTGGTGTCGCCAGTCAGGACGCTCAGGAGTGTTTTGGCTGTGAGCCGGGAAGGCGGTAGGGCCTTCGGCGGATCAATCGTCGAACTGTGGAAGGTGGGCGCTCAGGGGTGAGGCACCATCGATCCGCAGGCCTGTGACCAACAGCACTATGGAGTAGCAATCATGTTGATTCTGACCCGCAGGGTCGGTGAAACCCTGATGATCGGCGACGAGGTGACCGTTACCGTTCTTGGTGTGAAAGGCAACCAGGTGCGCATCGGCATCAATGCACCGAAAACCGTGGCGGTTCACCGCGAAGAGATCTACCAGCGGATCAAGGGCGAACACGACGCTGGCGGTGCGCCTGATGAGTCCACCGAGCATTGATCCCGCGAAACTGAGGCTTTACCTCGACCGCGTCCGTCGGTATCCTTGCCGGCTCCGCAGCAATGCGAAGAAAACCCCGGAGAGATGCCCGAGTGGCCGAAGGGGCTCCCCTGCTAAGGGAGTATAGGGTCAAAAGCCTTATCGAGGGTTCGAATCCCTCTCTCTCCGCCAGATACGCAAAGCGCCCCGCAAGGGGCGTTTTGCGTATCTGGCGGAGAGAGAGGGTGGACGAGCCCTGACGGGTTCGACAATTTTGTCTGGAACAAAATTGGACAGCCGCAGGCTGGCCCTGGAGCGCGCAGCGCGGAAGGGTGAATCCCATGGATGGGATTCACAATCCCGCACGCCGTGCCGCCGTGTCGTCAATCAAAGTCGAGCCCGCAAGGGGCGTTTTGCGTATCTGGCGGAGAGAGGTGGTGGACGAAACTCTTCGTTCGACAAAATTGTCTGGAACAATTTTGGACAGCCGCAGGCTGGCCCTGGAGCGCGCAGCGCGGAAGGGTGAATCCCATGGATGGGATTCACAATCCCGCACG
>NZ_JBYTEM010000016.1:75380-87691 GCF_058789735.1 Rhodanobacter sp. FW106-PBR-R2A-1-15
ACGCCACGCCGCCGCATCGTCAATCAAAGTCGAGCCCGCAAGGGGCGTTTTGCGTTTCTGGCGGAGAGAGGTGGTGGACGAACTCTTCGTTCGACAAGATTGTCTGGAACAATTTTGGACAGCCGCAGGCTGGCCCTGGAGCGCGCAGCGCGGAGAAGTGAGGCCCATGAACGGGCCGAACAATCCCTTGCAGGCATCACGCTGGTCCGTCCTTCATTGAGGGGTGTTTTTTGCGCGCCCGGCGAAAGGATGCAGTGCAGGTAATTCATCCCGCCCGCTTGCCGCTCAACCTCACAGCTCCCCGCTCACCACCGTGAAAGTCTGCAGGAAATGGAAGTCCGTTCGACGCAGAGCGAACTGCGGGTGCTGTGGGTCGCACAGGCGCGCGAGTTCATCGTAGTCGGCGCTGGACAGGTACGGCTGCAACCGCGTTCCCCAGCTGTCGCGGAAGATGGCTTCGGCCAGATAGGCCTCGTCGGCTGCGCCGAGCGGGGATACGCGCTCGATCACGAACGTCTGCGCGCGGACCTTGCGCAATGGCGCTCGGCGCAGCACGCCGACCAGGGCGCGGACTGCCGCCAGCTCGCGTTCGCTGACGCCGTAACGGTCGCGGTAGTACTGGCGCACCGCTTCGTTGACCAGGCGCTCGAGCCGCGCGTCCCAGGCGAAGTACATGTCCGGCAGCAGCGAGCTCTGGCACAGCGCGATGCGTCCGGCGGGGCGCAGCAGGGCAGCCAGCCGCTCGGCGCCGGCCAGCGGATCGCGCAGGTGGTTGACCGTGTTCATGCACCAGACCCGGTCGAAGCTACCGGCGCATAGCGGTGCATGCAGCAGGTCCGCCTGCAGCACCAGGGCCTGGGCGGGAGCGCATGCGCGGGCGGCGGTCGCGTGCGCTGCCGCCAGGTCGATGCCGACCACGGTACCGGCAGGGCCTACTGCGTCGGCGAACCAACGCAGCGCCTCGCCGGTGCCGCAACCCGCGTCGAGTACGCGTGCACCGGGCTGCGGGTCCAGGCTGGCGATGGCCAAGCGAAGCTCGGCTTCGGCGAAGGCGTTGAACAAGCGCAATTTGCGCGAGTAGTCGCGAGCCGCCGTATCGCCGAGGAGGCCGGACATCGACTCACCTTGCCCCGCTGGCTCGGCGGCGGCTGCATGCCGGCGCGAGGCGATTCATGTCACCGCCAGTCCGCGCAGTTCGACCCCGGTCGCATCCACCCGCAGCACCGAGCCGTGCTCGTACCAGTCGCCCAGCACGATCCGTTGCGCCGGTGCGCCGTCGAGCCGGAAGTCGTGCACGGCGGGCCGGTGCGTGTGGCCGTGGATCAGTCGGGTCACGCCCGCCTTGCGCATAGCCTCGGCCACGGCCTGCGTGTTGACGTCCATGATGCTTTCGATGGTGCTGCCGGTGTACGCCTTGCTGTCCTCGCGCGCCTTGGCGGCGAACGCGCGGCGCGCCTGCAGCGGCATCGCCAGGATCTGTGCCTGCCACTCGGGCGTGCGTACCTGCCGGCGTACCGCCTGGTAGGCGAGGTTGTCGGTGCAAAGCAGGTCGCCGTGCATCAGCAGGGTGCGCTGACCCTGGATGTCGTGCACGGTGCCGTCGTCGAGCAGGCTCAGGCCGGCGCGTTCGGCGAACGCCGGGCCGAGCAGGAAATCGCGGTTGCCGACCATGAAGTACACCGGCACCCCAGCGTCGCGCACGGCGCGGGTGGCGGCGGCGATGTGCAGCGGCAGCTCGGCGTCATCGTCGTCGCCGACCCAGGCCTCGACCAGGTCGCCGAGGATGTACAGCGCATCGGCGTGGCGCACTTCGTCGCCGGTGAGATAGCGCTCGAACAGTCCGGTGATCTGTGGACGACCGGGGTCCAGATGCAGGTCGGCGATGAACAGGGTGGCCATCGCGTCGTCAGCCCTTGCCGGTGGGCTTGGCGGCTTTCCTGCGCGGTTTGGGCGCAGGGGCGATGCTTGCTGCGGCGGCCGGTGCCGCCGTGGCCGTGGCGGGCGGGGCTTCCTCACCGACCACCTGGGCGCTCTTGATCAGCACCAGCGGGTTCGGCACGTCGCCGGCGAACGGGCCGAGCGGGCGGGTGGGCAGGGCAGCGATCTTGTCGACCACGTCCATGCCCTTGATGACCTTGCCGAATACGGTATAGCCCCAGGTCAGCCCGCTCTGGGTGCCGACGAAATCCAGCCGGCGGTTGTCGACCAGGTTGAAGAAGAATTGCGCGGTGCCGGAGTTCGGGTCGGCGCCGCGGGCGACGGCCACCGTGCCGCGCAGGTTGGACAGGCCGTTGTCCGCCTCGTTGGCAACCGCCGAGCGCGTGCGCTTGGGCTGCAGGTCGCGGGTGTACAGACCACCCTGCACCAGATAACCGGGGATGGCACGGTGCAGCACGGTGCCATCGTAGAAACCGTCGCGCACGTACTGCAGGAAATTGGCCACGCTCTTGGGCGCCTTGTCCGGGTACAGCTCCAGCGTGATGTCACCCTGCGAGGTGCGCAGCATGACTTGCGGCGATGGCGTGGCGGCGGTGGCGGCCGGCGCCGGTTTGGCGGCTTGCGCTGCCAGCGTTGGCGACAGGATCAGCAGCAGCGTGGCGAGCAGGAATTTCGACATGGGCATCGGAATGGTCTGGGCGTCCGGACATGATACGCGGCCGCAGCTGAAGCGGGTTTGTCGGCGCGATCAGCTGCTGGAGATGTCCAGCTTGATGCCGAGATCGGCCATCGGCGCCTGTTCCTGCTGCAGGTCGGCTTCGCTGAGCGGGTGCTGCTCGAACCAGGCCAGCGGCAGGGTCAGCCGCAGCGACTTGCTGGTGGCGGCGAGCTTCATCTGCGGCAGCGATTCGGCGCGGCGCGCGCGGCGGAACAGCACCGCCAGGCGCAGCAGCGCGGTGGTGTAGCGGGCCAGCTGGCGGTAGCGCTGCGGCAGCGCAGCGGCCGCCGCCTTGTCCGGCTTGCGCCGGTGCATCTCCACTACCGCCGCCAGCAGCTGCTGCTCCTGCCGCGAGAAGCCGGCCAGATCGGCGTGGCGCAGGATGTACGCGCCGTGGTGGTGGTGCTGGCTGTGCGCAATGGCCAGGCCGATCTCGTGCACGCGCGACGCCCACGACAGCCACTCGCGGGCGTCGGCGTCCAGCTTCCAGGCGCGCGCGACCTGGTCGAACAGCATCAGCGCGGTCGACTCGACCCGCCGTGCCTGGGCGCGGTCGACCCCGTAGCGGGTGGCCAGCGCGTCGATACTGGCGGTGCGCGGGTCACTGCCGCCGGCACGGCCGAGCAGGTCCCACAGCAGGCCTTCGCGCATCGAGCTTTCGCATACGCGCAATCGTTCGATGCCGAGCGCGGCGAAGGCCGCCTCGAAAATCACCACGCCGCCGGCGATCACCGGCGCGCGCTCCTCGACCAGGCCCGGCAGCTTGAGCGTGCCGATCTGGCCCTGCGCGACCAGTGCATCGGCCAGCGCGGCGAGCGAGGTCGGGGTGATGCCGTCGTCGGAGAACTTCATCGCCTGCACCACCGCGCCGATCGACTTGGCGGTGCCGGAGGAACCATAGACGTCCTGCCAACCCGATTCGCGGTAGTCCTCGGCGAACTGCTGCAGCAGCACGCCGATCTCGCTGCGCGCGCGTTGCCAGCGCTTGCGGGTGAGCTTGCCGCCGGGGAAGAAGCGCAGCGTCGAGGCGATGCAGCCGGCCTGCACGCTTTCGGTGTGCAGCGGCGCCAGCCCGCGGCCGATGATGAACTCGGTGCTGCCGCCGCCGACGTCGATGACGAGACGCGGCTCGCGCGAGGCGGGCAGGTCGTGGGCGGCGCCGAGGAAGATCAGGCGTCCTTCCTCGCGCCCGGAGACCACCTCGATCGGATGGCCCAGCGCCGCCTCGGCGGCGGTCAGGAAGGTCTGCGGCGAGGCCAGCCGGCGCACCGTGTTGGTGGCCACCGCACGTACCCGCATCGACGGCAGGCCGGCGATGCGCTGGCCGAAACGGGCCAGGCAGGCCAACGCGCGGGCGCGCCGTTCGGCATCCAGGGTGCCGTCGGCGCGCAGGCCGGCGGCCATGCGTACGGTGTCGCGCAGGCGGTCGATCACGCGCGGCTCGCCATGTTCCATGCGCGCCACCACCAGGTGGAAGCTGTTCGAGCCCATGTCCACCGCGGCGAGCAGTTCGCCGTCGCGGATCGGTGTCTGTTCGGCTGGACTCACGCCCGGGCTCCGGCGACGGTAAAGCTCGGATTCTCGCATGCACGCATGGAATGGGCGAAACGCTGCTTCATGCGCAAGGGTTCACGTGTTGTAGCGCTCGAGCAGACCCTGCTGTGCGCTGTACGGCGGGTTGTCGCCGGGTTCGGCGCGGGTGTAGCGGCCGTCGGCGCCGAGCCGCCAGGCCTGGGTATTGTCGGCCAGGCCGTTGGCCAGGGTTTCCTCGAACACGCGCGCGGCCAGTTCGGGGTCGAGGATCGGGAACGCCACCTCGATCCGCCGCATCAGGTTGCGTTCCATCCAGTCGGCGCTGGCGCAGTAGATCTCGGCGTCGCCATCGTTGGCGAACCAGTACACCCGGCTGTGTTCGAGGAAGCGCCCCACGATCGAGCGCACGCGGATGCGCTCGGAGACGCCGGGCAGGCCCGGGCGCAAGGTGCAGGCGCCGCGCACGATCAGGTCGATCTCCACGCCGGCCTGCGAAGCGCGGTACAGCGCCTCGATCACGCGCGCCTCGTTCAGCGCGTTGAGCTTGGCCACGATGCGCGCGGGGCGGCCGGCCTGCGCGTGCGCGGTCTCGCGCTCGATCTTCGCCAGCACGCTGGGATATAGCGTGAACGGTGAGTGCAGCAGCCGCTTCAGCTCGATGATCGGGCCCAGCCCGGACAGCTGCTGGAACACCTTGTGCAGGTCCTCGCCGATCTCGGGGTTCGCCGTCATCAGGCCGATGTCGGTGTACATGCGGCTGTTGGCCTGGTGGTAGTTGCCGGTGGACAGGTGCACGTAGCGGCGCAGCGCCTCGCCCTCGCGCCGCACGATCAGCATCATCTTGGCGTGGGTCTTGTAGCCGACCACGCCGTAGACCACCTGCACGCCGGCTTCCTGTAGCCGCGTGGCGAGGCGGATGTTGGCCTCCTCGTCGAAGCGCGCGCGCAGCTCGATCACCACCGTGACGTCCTTGCCGTTGCGCGCGGCCTCCACCAGCAGGTCGACCAGCGGAGTGTCCTCGCCGGCGCGGTACAGCGTTTGCTTGATCGCCAGCACCTGCGGGTCGGCGGCGGCCTGGCGCAGCAGGTCGATCACCGCGTTGAAGCTCTGGTACGGGTGGTGCAGCAGTACGTCGTGCTGGCCGATCACGTCGAACTTGTTGCGGCTGCTCTCGAGTGCCGGCGGCAGCTGCGGGTTGAAGCGCGGGAACTTCAGCTCCGGCCGGTCCAGCCAGTCGTAGATCAGGCCGGCGCGGATGATGTTGACCGGGCCGTCGCAGCGGTAGACGTCGGCGTCGTCCAGCTCGAAGTTGTGGGTCAGCATCGCGGTGATCGCCTTCGGGCAATCGTTGGCGATTTCCAGGCGCACCGGCCGCGCGTAGCCGCGCCCGACCAGTTCCTCGCTGAGCGCCAGGGCGAGGTTCTCCACCTCGGCCTCCTCGACGATCAGCTCGCTGTTGCGGGTGACCCGGAACTGGTACGAGCCGACCACCTTGAGGCCAGGGAACATCAGGTCGACGAAGGCCTGCAGCAGTTCGGCGAGAAACACGAAGTGTTCGCCGGGGCCGCTGACTTCGGCCGGCACGCGGATGATCCGCGGCAGCGAGCGCGGGGCGCGCACCAGCGCCATGTGGCCTTCGTGGCCGAATGCGTCGCGGCCGCGCAGCACCACCGCGATGTTCAGCGTCTTGTTGAGGATGCGCGGGAACGGATGCGCCGGGTCCAACCCCAGCGGCGACAGCACCGGCAACACCTCGTGTTCGAAGTAACCGCGCAGCCAGCGGTGCTGGCGCGGGCTCCAGCTCTTGCGGGTGAGGATGTGGATCTGCTCGGCGTCGAGCTGCGGGCTGATCTGCTCCTGCCAGGCGGCGTATTGTGCGGCGACCAGGTCCAGCACGCGGCTGCGGATGCGCGCCAGCAGCTCGCCGGAGGAGATGCCGTCGGGCCCCGGCGCGGCCGAGCCGTAGGCATGGTGGTGCTTGAGCATCGCCACCCGCACCTCGAAGAACTCGTCGAGGTTGTTCGCCACGATGCTCAGGTAGCGCAATCGCTCCAGCAGCGGCACGGCGCTGTCGCTGGCCATCGCCAGCACGCGGAAATTGAACTCCAGCGCGGCCAGCTCCCGGCTCAGGTACAGGCCGGGGGCGCTCAGGTCGGTGGCATCGGGCGGGGTGGGCGAGGGGTGGGCCATGCCGCATTCTGGCGCATGGTCCGGGCCATTGCATGCCGCGCCGCCGCGGCTCTCAGCTTTCGTTGCCGCTGCCGGGAGCCAGCAGCCGTGCCGGGCCGAAGTGGCAGGAGAAGGTGGAACCGGCGCCCGGCGTGCTCTCGATCTTCAGTTGCGCCTGGTGCAGGTTCAGCACGTGCTTGACGATCGACAGGCCCAAGCCGGTGCCGCCGCTTTCGCGCGAGCGGCTGGAGGAAACCCGGTAGAAGCGTTCGGTGAGCCGGGCCAGGTGCGAGGCGGGGATGCCGAAGCCGGTGTCGCTGACCGAGTACACCGCGCCGTCGGCCACGCGCTGCCAGCGGATGGCGATGCTGCCGCCAGCCGGCGTATAGCGCACCGCATTGCTGGCCAGGTTCGACAGCGCGCTGTGCAGGTCCTTCGGCGAACCGAGCAGGTCCGTTTCGGCGGTGGACTCCAGCACGATGCGGTGGCGGCCCTGGCTGAGCGCCTCGGCTTCCTTGCGCACGGTGGCCAGCAGTGCCGCCATCGGCACGCGCTCGTCGACCACTTCGTGCTGGGTCTCCAGCCGCGACAGGGTCAGCAGATCCTCCACGATCTGCCCCATGCGTTTGGACTGCGTGCGCATTTCGTCCAGCACCGGCGCCAGCTCGGGCACGTCCTCCGGGTCGAGCAGTTCGAGGTAGCCATGGATCACCGTCAGCGGCGTGCGCAACTCGTGTGACACGTTCGCCACGAAGTCGCGGCGCACCTGTTCGAGCCGGTTCTGGTGGCTGATGTCGTGTGCCAGCAGCAGCTGTTCGTGCTCGCCGAACGGCAGCAGGCTGACGTTGAGCTGGCTGTCCGCGCGGCCGGGCGCGGTGGCGTCGGTGAGCGGCTCGTGCGCGCCGTCGCGCAGCCAGCCGGCCAGCTCCGAGCCGGCCAGCCGCTGCTGCAGCGAGGCGCCGCGATCGAGCGGACGGCGCAGCCCGAGCAGGTTCTCGGCGGCGTGGTTGAACCAGCGGATCTGCTGCTGCCCGTCGAGCAGCACCACCGCGTCCGGCAAGTGGCTGGCGGCATTGCGAAGATCGCGCAGGGAAGAGGCGATGCGGCGGGAGCGCGTCATGAAACGGTCATACTGGAGATGGCTGGCATTCGCCGGTGCCGTCATCATGGCCTGCGTTTGATGACGGATTCGGGTCAGCAGCAAGACGACTTCGGCCACGGCGACCAGCGCGATGCCCGCCACCGCATGCCCGCCGGTGAGCCAGCCGAACGCGGCACCGGCACCCAGCGCCGCGGCGAGTGCCGCGGGCAGTTTCCAGGGGGAGGAGAGGGGCGAGGTCATGCGGCGCACCGGCGTGTGAAAGGCATGCAGCATCGGCAAAAGCGATGCACGCCGCAAGCTTGCCGCCGGCTCAGGTGCTGGTCGAGAAGCGGTAGCCGGTACCGCGCACGGTCTGCACCAGCTCGTCCAGCTTCCACGGCTCCAGCGTCTTGCGCAGGCGGCGGATGTGCACGTCCACGGTGCGCTCCTCCACGTACACGCTGCCGCCCCAGACGTGGTCGAGCAGCTGCGTGCGCGAATAGACGCGCTCGGGGTGGGTCATGAAAAAATACAGCAGACGGTACTCGGTGGGGCCGATCGACACCGGCTCGTCGCCGGCGAACACCCGGTGCGCCGGGCCGTCGATGCGCAGGCCGCCCAGCTCGACCACACCGGAGCCGTCGTCACCCTGGCTGCGCCGCAGCACGGCCTTGATCCGGGCGACCAGTTCGCGGGTGGAGAAAGGTTTCACCACATAGTCGTCGACACCGGCTTCGAGGCCGTTGACGCGATCCATTTCCTCGCCGCGGGCGGTGAGCATGATGATCGGGATCTCGCGGCTGAGCTCTTCCTTGCGCAGGCGCCGGGCCATTTCGAGCCCGCTCGTGCCCGGCAGCATCCAGTCGAGCAGGATCAGGTCGGGCACCTGCTCGGCCAGCGCCAGCTGGGCGGCGCGGGCATCGGCTGCCTGGATCGCGTCCATGCCGGCCTTGCGCAAGGCGAAGGCGATCATTTCGCGGATCGAGGTTTCGTCTTCAACGATCAGGATGCGTTTGTGCACGCCGTGGTCCGCCTTGGCTTGTGACGGACATATTGCAGCCGATCCATGTTACGTGTCGATGACATGCGGCACGCATTCATTGCGGGGAACTGTCGCCCGGACTGTCCGCGGTCTTGATCTTGCGCTTGTGCAGTTCCAGCACCAGTGGGGTCAGCTCGACGATGCGCGCCTGGATGCGCACGCGTGCGTAGTAGTCCAGGTCGTCGCGCTTGAGCAGCCGCTTGAGTTGCTCCATCGCGTCGTACGACCGGCCGGAGTAGTAGCTGGCATCGGCGAAGGCCTCGCCGGCGCGCACGCTGTCGCCGGCCTTGTCGCTGGCGCGGGCGTAGGTGCTGTAGATCTCCGGCTCGCTGGCATTGTCCAGCAGCGGGCGCAGCAGGTCGGCGGCGAGGCGGGCCTGCTGCTGGTCGCCGCCGGTGGTGAGCGCCTTGGCGTAGGCGAGCGCGATGGCGCGATTGCGCGGGGACTGGGTGTTGAGCCCGGCATACGCCGCCAGCGCCGCGGCGCGCTGGCCGGCCTGCAGGCGGGCATCGGCCAGCGCCAGCCGGAGGATCAGGTTCTCGGGGTGGGCCTGCAGCAGCGGCTGCAACTGCTCGACCGCCACCGCGCCGCGGCCGCTGCGGGTGAGCGCCAGCGCGTAGCCGTAGCGGTTTGCCGGCATGTCGAAGTCCGGCCGGGTCTGCAGGTTGGCGCCGTAGTAGCTGGCTAGCTTGGTCGCATCGCCGGCCAGCACGCGCACGCGCTCGCGCATCAGGGCGTAACTGTCCAGGTGGCCGGGCGCGGAGGGCTGGAACAGCGAGGCGGGGTCCTTCACGAAGGCGATCGGTGCGGTGCTTTTCTCCCACTGCAGCTTGTCCATGACGGTGGCGGCGGGGCGCAGCTTCTGCGCTGCGGCCAGCGCGCCGGCGCGCGACTTCGCATCGCTGATGCGCATCGTGGACACCGGGTGGGTCTGCAGCAGGGCCGGCACGTCTTCGCCGCCGGCACCGGCGCTCATGACGTCCTGCATGCGCTGGAAGAAGTCGGCCATCGCGTTCGGGTCGAAACCGGCCTTGGCCAGCGTCTGGATGCCGACGCGGTCCGCCTCGATCTCGTCCTTGCGGGTGAAGTTGATCGACTTCTGCGCGATCAGGCCCTGACCGCCGGCCAGCACCGCCATCGGTGCGTCGCCGCTCTTGCTGCCGGCGCCGGCAGCGATCGCGCCGAGCAGCACCAGAGCCATCAGCGGCGCGTCCTTCTTCGAATCCTCGAATGCACGCTGCAGGTGGTTCTGGGTGATGTGGCCGATTTCGTGCGCGACCACGCCGGCCAGCTCGCTCTCGTCGCGGGTGATCGTCATCAGCCCGGCATTCACCGCGATGTAGCCGCCGGGGGCGGCGAACGCATTGATTTCCGGGTCCTTGACGATGAAGAACGAGAAATGCTCCTTCGGCTTTTCGCTGCTGGCGACCAGCCGGTAGCCGAGGTCGTTGATGTAGTCGTCCAGCAGCGGGTCGTCCACCACCATGTCCAGCGCGCGCATCTGACGCAGCATGGAAGCGCCGTAGTCCTGCGCTTCCTGCGGCGAGATCAGCGCGTTTGCCGAACTGCCAAGATCGGGCAGGCGCACATCCTGCTGGGCGCTGGCGGCGCAGGCCAGCCCGGCAGTGATCAGCGCCGTCAGCAGGCGCGGTGCAAGTAGTCGTGGTGCCATGCTCATCAGGTGAGTGACAATAGCATTGAGACCGTGGTTCGCCATATTGGTTCAGCATGGCCCGGCCGCTTGAGCCGGCAGCGTCGCGACCCCATGTTCTGTTGGCCTTTCCCCATTCAGCGGAGTGTCGTGATGTCGAAGATCGAGGTTTATTCCACCGCGGTATGCCCGTACTGCGTGGCGGCCAAGAACCTGCTCAAGTCCAAGGGGCTGGAGTGGACCGAGGTGCGCGTCGACGTCGATCAGGTACAGCGCGATGCCATGCTGGCGCGCAGCGGCGGCCGCCGCACGGTGCCGCAGATCTTCATCAACGATCAGCACGTGGGTGGCTACGACGACCTGGTCGCCGCCGACCGCAGCGGCCGGCTGGGCGAACTGCTGGGGCAGGCCGCATGAGCGACCGCCTCACCGAGTTCACCGCGTTCCGCCAGCGCATGAACGAGCGCATCCTGGCCGAGGACAACCAGGTCGTGCGGCGCTTCTTCGCACTGGATACGCAGACCTACAAGGCCGGCGCGCTGGACGTGAAGACCAAAGAGATGCTGGGGTTGGTCGCCTCGCTGGTGCTGCGCTGCGACGACTGCATCAGCTACCACGTGGCCCAGTGCAAGGACGCCGGCGTGCAGCGCGACGAGTTCTTCGAGGTGTTCAGCGTGGGCCTGGTGGTGGGCGGCTCGATCGTGATCCCCCACCTGCGCCGCGCGGTGGACTTTCTGGACAGGCTGGAAGCCGGCGAGTCTGCCGCCCCTGAGTGCGCCGACCACGCGTAGGTGCCCGCTCGCAGGCGATAACTTTTGCTTTTGCGAATCCTGGATCCGGCCTTCAAAGCATCGCCCGCGAGCGGGCTCCTACGGATCCTGGCATGCGAGTTTACGCGATGCTCCGTGCGAGGATTTGCAACGGTTCGTGTGCGGCGCCGGCTGTCCGTCAAGGGTTTCATCGGCGATAATGGGCGGTCTTGATGTGCGCCGTTCCGTGCGTGCACGCGATCAGTCCCCAAGGAGTTCCCCCCCATGAACAAGACCATCGCGGTGATCCCCGGCGACGGCATCGGCCCGGAGATCATGACCGCCACGCTGCGCGTGCTCGACGCGCTGGACTGCGGCCTTTCCTATGACTTGGCCGACGCCGGCATGGTCGCGCTGGAGAAGCACGGCGACCTGCTGCCCAAGGCCACGCTGGACAAGATCGCCGAGCACAAGGTGGCGCTGAAGGGCCCGCTGACCACGCCGATCGGCGGCGGCTTCACCTCGGTCAACGTGACCCTGCGCCGGCACTTCGATCTGTACGCGAACGTGCGCCCGGCGGTGAGCTTCCCGGGCACCAAGTCGCGCTACGAGAACATCGACATCATCACCGTGCGTGAGAACACCGAGGGCGCCTACCGCTCCGAGGGGCAGACCTTGTCCGTGGACGGCGAAGTCGCCGAGTCGGTCGCGCGCAACACCCGCAAGGGCAGCAGCCGCATCGTGCGCTACGCGTTCGAGCTGGCGGTGAAGAAGGGTCGCAAGAAGGTCACCGCGGTGCACAAGGCGAACATCCTGAAGACCAGCTCGGGCCTGTTCCTCAACGTGGCGCGCGAGATCGCCAGGGAATACCCGCAGATCGAGTTCAACGAGATGATCGTGGACAACACCTGCATGCAGCTGGTGATGAACCCGTACCAGTTCGACGTGATCGTCACCACCAACCTGTTCGGCGACATCCTCTCGGACCTGTGCGCCGGCCTGGTCGGCGGCCTCGGCCTGGCGCCGGGCGACAACATCGGCGAGGGCGCGGCGATCTTCGAGGCGGTGCACGGCTCGGCGCCGGATATCGCGGGCAAGGGCATCGCCAACCCGTGCGCGCTGCTGCTGGCGGCGGCCGACATGCTCGACCACCTGGACATGGTGGCCAAGGGCGACCGCCTGCGCCAGGCGATCCGCGACACCATGACGAACGATCGCGACAGCGTGACGCCGGATATCGGCGGCAAGGGCAGCACGAGCAGCTTCGCCGACGCGATCGTGAAGCGCCTGGCGGCCTGAGCCGCACCGCCGCTGCACAAGAAAAAGCCGCGGGCATGCCGCGGCTTTTTTTTTGGCTCATCGCGGAATCGTGTGAGCACCCACGGCGCCAAAGACTTGCGTAAAGCCCTTCTGGCAAGCCATTTTCAGCC